>JBGCES010000753.1:0-4803 GCA_045106545.1 Saprospiraceae bacterium | reverse complement strand
CCAAAACGACTAATATCTCGATGCCAAAATCATTGTGGACTAGAATTTTGATAAAAAAAAACTACGACACAAGACGTTAAATTTTACGTCTCTACGGACAAAATTTACATTCCTCATTTGCCAATTCCGTTTCTATCGTATAATGTGCAAAGCCGTATTGCTCTAAAATCGTTTTAATTGCATTTTTAACATTCAATAATTCCGTTGTCGAATCCAGCGGTTCTAGCTTTACGTGCGAAGTGAAAACGTGTTCCTCGCCTTGCAACGACCACAGATGCGTATGATGAAGTGAATCCACCTTATTAATGCTAATTAGCTGATTTTCAATTTGTTGTAAATCTACATCACGCGGCGTTCCTTGCAAAAACAGATACAATGTTTCGCGCAAGCGTTTCACGACGCCCCATAAAATAAACGCCGTAATTGCTAAGGATAAAGCAGGATCGAGCCACGGAATATAGACAAAATACAAGACAATTGCCGCCACTAAAACTGCTACCCAACCCAACACATCTTCCATCAAATGTAGCGATACCACCCGTTCGTTGAGACTATTGCCACCCATTAATTTATAGGCAGCAAAACCATTTACCGCTACGCCAATCAAAGCAAAAATAATCATGCCTTGTGCATTTGCTGGCTCAGGATGTTGCAAACGTTCAATAGCTTCCTTAATCACGAAAACTGACCCCAAAATTAGCACTAGTGAGTTTATTAGTGCGCCTAGCAATGAAAAACGAGCATAACCAAAACTATATTTAGCATCGGCTTCCTGCTTAGATTTACCTTCCAGATACCAAGCTGTTCCTAACGATAAGCTATCGCCCAAATCATGGACTGCATCCGAAATGATAGCTACGCTATTGACGTACAATCCGCCAAAGATTTCCAAAATGGTAAACCCTAAATTAAGAAAGAAGGCTAATTTCAAATTATCACCTCCATGATGGTGATGATGGTGTCCGTGATCGTGGTGATGTCCCAATGTTGATGAATTAAATGACGCAATGGGGCAAATGTAGAGTAAGATTAGTGCAATGTGATTTCAATTAAAAAATTAATTTTGCTGTCATGAATAACTTACGTTTAATGTTTCAAAATCCTGCCACGCGAACGATCGCATTTGTATTTTTTATTCACGCATTGATGTTTGGTGGTTGGGTAGCGCGCATTCCTGATGTCAAAGCGCAACTCAATATCAGCGAAGGAGAATTAGGTATCGCACTGCTCGCTATGGCTATCGGTGGATTGTGTCTAATGCCTTTTGTGCCCACTTTATTAAGAAAATACGGCACGGGAAAAATCACTTTCATTACTACATTTTTATATCCAATATTTTTCATTTTCCCACCTTTTGCGACGGATTTATACTTACTGTTTGGCGCATTATTGTTTACGGGCGCGCTAGCATTCGCCAACGACGTAGCGATGAATGCAGCGGCTGCGGCATTAGAAAAAGAAGAGCAATTAACCATCATGTCTGCTTGTCATGGGATGTTTAGTTTGGGCGGAGTTGTGGGCGCAGTCATTGGTAGTTTAGTGGCTGGATGGCAGATTGATCCTGCGACTCACTTATTGGTGGCTGGTTTTATCACGGTTGGATTGGCGTATGCTTTAAAAAATCAGATTCTTATTTTTCCCGAATCTGAAACCGAGGAAGAATCATTTACCTTACCCAAACTACGCGTTTTGGGTATTGGAATTATTGCCTTTTGTATTATGCTGGGCGAAGGTGCGGTGGCGGATTGGAGTGCAGTTTACTTACGGGAAACCTTAAATAGCAGCTTATTTTTAGCAGGTTTAGGTTTTGCTGGCTTCTGTGCCGCGATGACCTTGGGACGATTTTTTGGCGATACGATTGTACCTAAATTAGGCGCAAGTCGAGTCGTGAGTTTAGGTAGTCTTTTAGGCGCGATTGGCTTATTGTTAGCGGTCTTAGTTACTTCACCTTGGGTAGCCATTTTGGGATTTACATTGGTAGGAATAGGTTTTTCTTGCGTAGTACCTATCTTATTTCGAGCGGCGGCGAATATTCCAGGATTAGCATCAGGAACGGGGGTAGCCTCGGTCACCACAGCAGGGATTATCGGCTTTTTATCGGGACCACCCTTGTTGGGATTATTGGCAGAGCAGCATGGATTGCAGATTAGTTTAGGATTTGTGGCGGTACTTGCGCTACTGGGGTTTTTTCTAGCCTTACGAGTGAAATTGTAATTTTTTCGATTCTTTGACAAATTTTGCAACTCATGAAGTGCTTTCGTACGATGTCTTCCAGACATCGCACGTATTAACATTAAAATACGAACAATGTCTGGGGATAATGTAAAATTTAAAATGTAAAACACAAAATGTAAAAGTGAGAGCGACATTCACTTTCAGCACAAAAAGTTCACAAAGCCTGCTCCGAAGCATTTCGGAGTTAATTTTTGAACGTTCCGAAGACATTACTCGAAAATGCAAATTTGTCAAAGAGCCATTTTTTCCTACGCCCTTATCCACTTTTTCTTAAAGAATTGGTCAATAACTTGTCCTTTTATTCTCAAATGAATACCTTATGTTTGTAATGAATAGATTGACATTGGTTTGATTGTCAAAGAACTATTATTAACACGTGTAAGCCGTTCACTACGAACGATTTATTACAATTTAGGCTTGTACAAAGTTTTGCAAAAGACACAGTTTTTGACGCAGATAAACGCAGATTTTCATGATTTAAGTAGGTCTTATGTCGCTCACGACCCGCTTGAATCATAAAAATCATAAAGAATCAGCTTCAAATAAAAACTTTGTACAGTCCTAATTACAATTTGACAATCGAACAATTTTCTCAATCTACTCCTATTTTTCTAATCAAAACAAAATCAAAAATGGATATTCTAACTTGGGCAATTCTTGGTCTTATCGCAGGTGCATTGGCGAAATTTATCATGCCTGGACGCGACTCTGGAGGACTAATAAGTACAATTATCATTGGTGTTATTGGTTCTATTGTGGGCGGATATGTATTCAATTATTTTGGATGGGGCGGTAGCGTGACGGGTATCAATACGGGCAGTATTATTACTTCGGTAGTGGGCGCTTTGATTTGTTTGTTTGTATATCGGAGGATCAGTTAAATGTGGATTACTAAGCTGGTCACTTCAAGTGACCAGCTTAGTAAAATTAATTGAGGCGCTATCTTTTTACTATTCTTTCTCTCACTTTTACTTCTTCTTGCTGCAATTCTATAAAATATATCCCACTCGCAAGCGTCTGTAAATCAATAGGTTGCCAATTAATAACTTGTCCTCGTTGAACAATTGTCCCATCCGATCTTAAAACACTCATCTCTACTTCTTTTTCCGAATCAAACTGCCCACCCAGATCAACAAAAAGCTGATCGCTTACTGGATTTGGATAAAAAGTACATTCATTTTTGATTTGCAAATCTGACATTTCAACGCTTTGAATATCTGAATATTCGGGCGCAAAATCGTTGGAAAGTAAAGCTAAACGATAATAATTAGCACCTGTCGATGGTGTTTCATGGATGAAATTATACTGCGCCGCCTGTTGTTGCGCTTCCACAAAACCAATCTTTTTCCAATCTTCGCCCGTTAAGCTCCATTCTACCTCAAAACCTTCCGCTATTTGTTCGTTATTCGTTTGCCAATGCAGTAAAATATTTTCTTGCTGTGCTGCTGCGGTGAAGTGAGCTAAATCAATTGCCAAAGGTGCGCTCGCTTCTACTCGCAGATTGATGCGATAGATAGGTTCACTACAATCATTGGTTCTCAAATACGCTATTGCTGAATGTACACCCTGCGTTGTGGGTTGGCAATCTATCGTAAATGCTGCTGCATCAGATGGATTGATAAAAGGAGGTGTATTACTATTGGGCGACAGCGAAAAGACTGCATTAGAAGAAAAAGAAAGAATAGGATCGTCCTTAAAAAATAGTTCTTTGTTTCCAATATTTTGGATGATAAAGGTAGTAGAAGAGGTACTATTGGCAGGAATAGTTCCAAAATTAGTCCCACTGTTGACCGAAGGAGGCGCATTGGTATTCAGTGGAGCTAAATTAGCATCGAGTAAATCAATTTCCGTATCGGGATCGTTGACGTAAAAACTGGAACGAAAATTTACCATGCCTGCATCGCCGTTGCCATCGGTGATGTTCGTAATTTGAAAATTATACAATCCTGGAGCATAGCCGCCACTGCGCGTAAAAGTGAGTTGTCCCGTAGAACTAACTGTAGCAGCGATTAAACTTGTAACTCTGTCTTCTGCATACGTCACCGTAGCAGGATTAACGAAGCCAAAGCTTTGATTTTCAATAATTAATTCACGCGAATTGCGGATGCCCACTACCACATCGAGCGCGCCGTTTCCATCTACATCATCTACTACGAAGGCTGCTATCGCGTCGCCCACACGATTGAAAGATTCGACTCGGGAGTTAGTTGGAAACGTAAAACCACCCTGCCTTACCGTAAAAAACATATCGTCGCTATTTTCGGTGGAATAAACGAATTCTATTGAGCCATCTTGATCGTAATCGGTCAGTTGTACTTCGTTGTAATTACCCAATGTACTACCGAGAATGGTCGCAAGAAATGAATTCACTGCTTCTTGTCGATAGACACGAACATTATCTCCGTAAGTCAGCATGAAATCGTTATCGCCATCTTCATCAAAGTCAAATCCTACAATTTGGCTATATGCTTCGTTCGTGTTCGTGATATTAAATTTTGAGGCACTACGGTGAAAACTGTGGGTACGATATTTTTAAAATCGAACGACACTTTAAAAGTGCCGTCCGAT
>JBGCES010000752.1:0-4340 GCA_045106545.1 Saprospiraceae bacterium | reverse complement strand
GAGCAAGAGTACGAATTTTGGCTCTACGATGCAGACTTTCCAGATGAAGATGATTTTATCGGCGGTGCAAGTTTTCGCCCTAGCGACTTTATGAAAGACGATGAAATCGAATTGACTGATAGTCGTGTAAAAATGTTGATTGAAGTGGAATGGATTCGGGAGTAATCAAAAAACGCTATGCTTTAAAATACAAAAGCGGCGACTGATGATAAGTCAGTTGCCGCTTTTGAGTTAGTGAGCAGGTCACTCTAAGTAACCTGCTCACTAGGCCATCGCTTTTTTATTTCGCCACACGATAATTACCGACATAATCATCAGCAATAAAAATTGCAGCGTAATCCCAAAAGTAAAATAAGAAGTCAACACCGATCGCTGAAAAAACGCCATGATGCCTAATAAAAGCGTTACGCCACCAATGACTAAATGCAGTTTTCCTAATTTAAAATGACGCGTCGTAAAAAAGGCAAGGGCATTCAACGCCAACGCTAATGCGCCCCACTTTATCCAAGTAAAAATGAATAGCTGATCCAATTCTGCGGTAAATCCACCTGCATCAATTTTAGGCAGAATAGCGACTAATTGCTGATTTTCAAATACATCTCCCAAAGAAGCAGTTAGAGCTAAAACACAAATGGCATAGAATGAATTATTCTTCGTTTGTTGCGCAGCATAATAACCCCAAGCTGCTAAAAATGCACCGTAAATCATTAAATATAAAGTATCCCATTGGTGTCCTAGATACATTCCTTCAATCCATTCTTGTCGTTCGGGACTGGCTGCACCAAATAGCTGCTGCACCTCAGTTTCGGTTTGTAAAAACTCGTAAGCGATAATCGGTACTTGAAAACCTTCTGGCATCTGCGCCATTTCGGCAGGGAAAAGCGAAGAAAGGAATAAGCTGGTTAATAAAGTAGCCAGTGCGAGTAGCGGGAGTAGATATTTCATGTTTACTATCGTTTTGTTTTATATAAAGATAGGAGGTATCTGCGAGATACCTCCTATCTGAAAACTACTAATCCAAAGGTTTTCCTATCTAATAATACCGAATCACTTTCTCCTCTCCGCCGTTGATAATATCAAATTCTAACATAATCACGTGGGTCGTATTGAGTGCGGTACTAAATTGATTATCTAAAATCGCTTGGTAGGTATAACTCGCGCGGGCTAAATTGAAGGTATAAACTGCAGATAGATTGAAGTAATTATAATCGGACATTGCCTGATCATTAGTCACTCTTCCGAGTGAAAATCCAAACCAATATTGATCGCTAAAAATGGCGTTGATATTAGCCGCAATATCTAATTTCGTAGGTAAATCTATATTACCTGGCGGGTTAGGATAAATATAAAAAGAAGTACGATTCACCAAACCTGCTAGTTTAACTTTCATCAGTTCAAGTGGTTGAAACCAAAATCCGCCGTGTAGATAAATGGGATTTTCACCCAAAAAAGCAGGGTTACTAGCATCAACTTCATTGAAAGTTAACTGCGCAACATTCGTCGCTCCCAATCCAGCAAAAAAGCGATCTTTATAATAAAAAACGCCTACGCCAATGGTGCTGCCAAATACATCTTGCGGATCGTCACCTCCACCTATCACTTGAAAATTATTATCAAATCCATAGTAAGTAAACCGCGTTTGCGCCCCAATCGCAAGTCGTTGGTTATCACCCAAATCAATTTGATACGCAAAAGAAGGTTGCAAGCTCAAATCCGTACGCTGTCCTATACGATAGACTTCCATCATACCGCCCCAACCAACACGGTCATTATTTTTAAATGGAGCGTGCAAAGTGAAGTTGAAGCGACGCGGAAGTCCTGTCCCTGCGGCACCGATAATTCCGCGATAAGAGGCTTGAAAGCTCGTCGCGCCCGTATTCCCTGTGTAGGCAGGATTGATAAGCAGCGAGTTATAATTAATCTGGGAAAAATTATAAGTTGTCTGGGAGCGAAGGGTAAATGGTAAAAAGAAAAGAGCTAAAGTTAATAACTGACCAATTAACGCTTTGCCGTCAACCGTCCACCTTCTACTGTCCACCGTTTTAATTCGTTTCATATCTTTTTTGAGGCAAGATAGATCTTTTTAGTAAAATTTAGTTGGGAAAGACAGTGCGTAATTCCTCGGCTGCTTTACTAAAGTCATCGCCATTGCATTGTAGATTTCCAGTAATACCGCCCAGCGTACAAATAAGATTACAGCGCAGCGAAAAAACGTCTGCATCTCCATCCGCTAGGCAAGTTCCTTTTTCAAAAACATAGACATAGTTATCTTGAAACCAATATTCTACGACTCGACCGTCGTCACAAAATCGACCTTCAGCGAGGTATTCTTGAATCTTTTCTTGGATGCAGGCAGGCGTAATATTACTCGGTTCAATTTCTTCTTTGCAGGAATAAATAAGTAGCGTAAAAAATAGGAGAAAAGCGAATTGTTGCATTTGATTTAATTAATCGATTGTAGTAAAAATGCAGAACACCATGATTTTCGGAAATCATGGTGTTCTAAAAATAGTAAAATACTGGTAATTTCTAAATATTTCACAGGAGTGCTTACACGATTAATCCGTCGTCCACAATACTTCAACTTCTTCTACGTCCTCTATCTCTAAACCTTCTACACAAAATGTCCAATGCATCATAATACCACCGTTGCAAATTTGTTCGCAATTTTCATCCACGATAACCACGCCCCCTTTATCAAGCATTCCGCGCTCTTCGGCGTAGTAATAAACGAAATATCGCTGCGTGGAATTTTTCTTTTTATACACCGTCAACGATGCCGCATCTTGCTCCCGCGTTTGAGCTTTTAAAGTTTCTAACCGTTCAGCAAAACAATCATTGTTACCGTTTTCTAGTGGCTCAGTATCGCAAGCAGCGCAAGCGAATAACATGGTCGTTATAAATAAAATAAGTAATCGCATAGTCGTTTATTTTTGAAAAAGGGAACATGAATCATCCCGAATCTTTCCACATTGCAAATAAGAAGATGCGTTTTCATTCTCAATTATTTTATTTTGATTGTAAAATTGTGAGCGCGGTAAACACAATTACGCCATTTCACAATCACACCATTTGCTTTAATAATACACCAAAATAAATCGTTGAGAGATATTTCTAAAATTTGGGATGACCCATGTTTCCTTAGCTTTATAATTTAATAACCTTTTCACTCCAAACCTGCTCTGCCGATCGCATCGTTATAACGTAAATACCTTTGGCAAAACTCGCCATATCTACCTCTATCGTTTGCACGCCTTCGCGTATTTGAACGGTACTTTGTTGAATAACCTGTCCAGTTACATCGCTAATAACCATCTGATAATCAGTAGATTGAACACTATTAATATGCAATTGAGCTACGGTAGTAATTGGGTTAGGGAAAATTTTCATCCCTGTTGGTAAAATGGATAATTCATCCGTCGAAGTACTCAAAGCTTCTGGATCTGACGCGCCGTGGAAATTACCAGAATCCAAATTGAGAATAATCGCAAATTCACTTTCACAACCATCTTCCGTAGTAATTTTTAACGTAATCGTCACCTCTCCCTCCGCATCATAGACGTGTTGTACAAAAGGTCCATTCGCCGTCGTTCCATCACCTAAATCCCATTCCCAACTATTGACATTTCCTTGCGAGACATCTAGTAAAATCACCTGATTGTCTTGGATGATTGGGAAGAACAAAGCGCGGCAATCTTCGCTGTAAAAGACATCTTCACTCGTCCAAACCAACATAGAAAAACGGCTGCTGCACAACTCAGCATCGCGTACCGTCAACGTTACAAAATAAATACCTTCCTCCGCATAAATATGTACAGGATTAGTTTCATTGCTGGTATTTTCGTCACCAAAATCCCATTCCCAAGCGATGGTTTCATCGGTCGTCATGGACAAATCTTCAAACTGAATCGTCAGATTATCCTCGGTATTAAACCAAAACATCGCCTGACAGAAGTTGTCGTTTTCTCCGCCGTCGTCGTCGCAATGGAAATAATCATAATAGCCTTCACATTCCGCAAAGCAGTGATTTCCAAATGTCAATAACTCACCTGTATTCGGGTCAATAACACAAACAGGATCGTAAAACTCTGGGCAAGCGCAACCTTCTCCAACATAAATAGATTGGGTGGAACTACTCTCGCAACCACTGGCATTAGTTATATGTAGGGTAACATAATATAAACCTTCATTCAGATAATTATGCTGCGGGCTACCCGCTTCGCTCGTATTTCCATCACCAAAATCCCAAAACATAGCGATGATATCATCTGTCTCTGGACCAAAAAATTGCACAGTCAAATTAGTGCTATCTCCCACAGATTGCTCCCAGCTAAAACGTG
>JBGCES010000751.1:0-10678 GCA_045106545.1 Saprospiraceae bacterium | reverse complement strand
GTCAAACTGTAATCTACGGGAAACGGATAGCCAAAACGTGGTGCATTTCCATATTCTTCATCCAGTGCATCTTCAGCTTGAATTTTAGCCGTTGGCAAACTCGGCATGGTCGTCTTTGCACCATTTTTTGGCAGCGCATTATGGTAAGAATAAGGCTTGCCGCCAATGCTGATTTGTGCCGTCGCTTGATTAAAAAGTAATCCCAGCAACAGCATTAAAAAGGTAAAATTTTTCATGGTTGAAATATTTAAATGCGGTTACTAAAATTATTTTTGGTCGCTTTCTAAAGTTTCAATTCGTTCATGTAATTCTAAAATATAAAGTGTCAACTCCTCAATTTTCTCCATCATTTTGACTTGCATTTCACCTAAATCTTGTCCGTCTTTTTCCATAATTGCCGCAGCGGGAATATTAGGTAAGTGTCCATTATCTGCAATATTTTGTTGCAACTCGGTCAGTGGCATCAATTGGTAATCCGATTGAAAAACGTAATCGGGCCAATTCTGCGATAAGCGAACCCGCACGCGCTCGGCGATCATATTGCCATCCACCGCAATGCGATAACCCGCTGGAACATTTGTCGTACCAACGCCTAATTGTCCTCCGCCCGTTCCGACATAAAGATCATGCTCGGTATTATGGTTGAAATAAATATTACCATTCGCATCAACTTCATTGCCATCAAATAGCATAAATTGACTACCCGATTGTACCCGCAGCGTAGCGTTTGTACCATCATTATCCGCGCCAATCACATGTAGTTCATCAGCTGGATTGCTCGTCCCAATCCCGACTCTATCTGTATCTCCTCTTACATGAAAAATGCTATAAGCCGATAGCATTCCGTTATTACTCGCTCGATTGGCAATGGTCACACTTGTAGCTTCCTGCTCACTGCCATAACCAAGGCTCACATTTCCACCGTAATAATTCAGGTATAAAGTACCAAATTGCTGCCCTGCCCGTCGCTGAATATCATCTCCATCAATCGCGATATAATTATTACTAGTTGGACCAACCGCGAGATAACCTGCTGCCCCATTTACGTTACTTACCGAAGTTCCACTGACTACATTCAGACCGACTTGCGCGAGGGATAAGTTTACGCCGAACACAAGAAAACTAAAAGCGAGGGATATAAATGTTAAGGTACTTTTCATGATTAAACAATTTTAAAGTCAAATAATTAATATACTTTCAATCAGTAAGTGTGTAATGAAATCTAACTATCCCCTACCTATGAGAAAGTTTTTTATAAATTATTTCCCTATGGAAAAATGTTTTTGCTATTTATGCAAGTCTTGTCTCGGTCGGAGCTTTCCGCTCCCACCGAGATTCGGTACGATGTAGAAGCTAAGACGGAGCAGAAAGCTCCACCCTAGCCAATCAACTAATACTTATTTTATACAGTATTGACTCAACTCAAAATGAGTCTAATCATAAAACACCTAACCCAACTATGCCTTACGCCATTTCCGCAGGACACGATGCAACCGCCCAAGCCGCCGCCACTATCCTCGATGCTGGTGGCAATGCCGCCGATGCTGCTATTGCGGCGCTCGCTACTAGTTGGATCGCTGAACCTTGTATGTCGGGAGCAGCTGGCGGTGGATTTGCTAATATTCGTACAGCAAAAGGAAAGAGTTTTTTGCTCGATTTTTTTGTGCAAACGCCTTTGCAAAAACGTCCATTAGAACAAGTTGAGTTTTTACCGATTGAAGTCAATTTCGGCGATACGACGGAAGTGTTTTATGCTGGGCAGGGTTCGATTGGTGTTCCTGGTTGTATAGCGGGTATTTTTGCGATGCATCGCCGCTTTGGAACGATTCCCATGCCCGTTTTATTAGAACCAGCGATTCAGGCAGCGCGAGAAGGAATAGCGATTAATAATTTTCAACACGAAGATTTTGAGCTACTAGAATCTATTTTGAAATTGGATGAGCGCGGTAGGGAGTTATTTTTTAACAATGGTACAATTAAGGGCGTTGGTGAGATGATAAAAATGCCTTATTTCGCCGATATGCTCGATTTTTTAGGACGCGAAGGAGAACGCGCTTTTTACGAAGGAGAAATCGCGCAACTCATGGTTAAAGATCAAACGCGCTTTGATCATGGCGGCTTTCTGACGCGCCAAGATTTTGTGCAGTATGAAGTATTAGAACGCACACCTTTACAATTTCCTTATCGGAATAAACAAATCATTACCAATCCACTGCCGAGTACGGGCGGCGCAATTATCACTCTGATTCTCAAAGCTTTAGAAACTGTTCCACCTGCCGTTTTGCATACGAAAGCTTATTTATTACAGCTATTTGAACAACTAGAACAAGTTGCCCAATACGGGAATCGTCCTGCTGATTTACAGCGTGGATTACAATCTATTTTATCTTTTAATTCGCCACTTTCTGCTGACCGCTATACGCCAAAACGCGGCGCGACGACTCACCTAAATATTATTGATAAAGATAAAAATGCGATTGCGATCACGGTTTCGCTAGGCGAAGGCGCAGGTTATTTTGTAGAAGGAACAGATATGCAGATGAACAATATGCTCGGCGAATTGGCATTGCTACCCGACGGTATTCATTCGTGGATTCCGAATCAGCGGCTATCGTCTATGATGGCGCCAACGATCGTTTTAAACGAACAACAACGCGCCGAAATCGTCATCGGCAGTGGTGGCGCGGGGCGTATTCCTTCGGCGATCGCACAGGTTTTACGCTATTTAATTACGTATCAATTGCCCTTGCGCGAAGCGATTCAGGCGGCGCGAGTACATTTACACGACCGCCATTTTAATGTGGAATATGGATTTGGTGCGGAATTGAGTGATAATTTGCCTGATTGTAAATTGACCAATTGGAAGCAGCAATCTTTATTTTTTGGTGGCGCACATACGATTTTGGTGAAAGATGGACATTATGAAGCGGTGGGTGATCAGCGGCGGGATGGCGTGGCGATTGTGAAAGTATAAAAGAGGACAGAGGACAGACCATTTTATTGACAGAAAACAGAAGATGATCCATCTTTGAATTTTTAACCAAATAAACTGATCTTATGGCACTTTCTCCTTTTAGCATCATCAAGCCACCCTACCCCAATTTTCAAACCGCAGAAATGCTTTTTACTAAAGAAAATCAACCCGAAATTCTGATTTTCGACCATAGCCCCGTTTACTCCTATCCTTTTCCTTGTCCGACTTGCAACCGCAGCCATTTTTCGATTGAAGTAAATCCTGATCCTTATCAATTCAATTGGTCGGTTGCATCTAATTTTAGAGCATCGTTAGTGAAAACTAAAATTGAAACCACAACTGGCATCGGTGTATATGGTAATATCATCCATTGCGATCATTGTACTAGCTATTTTTATATTGGCTTAGGCTACGAAGAACCCAATAATAGTCGTGATGTATTTACGTTACATTGCATTTGGGCAGTTAAGGCTAATGTCATACGAGTAAGATTAAGAGTTAAAATTCACAACTGATTACTAATGTCTGATTGACATTGATAGTACTTTATGTGGTGTATTAAAACGTGCGCTGTCGTCGGAAAGACAGCGGACGTTATGTCGGCTATTTTCTATACCAAGCAAGCGCATTTTTATAAAAAATCTGCTCTTGTGCAGTTCCATCAAAGTTATTCATTATCAATCGAATATCCTTAGCGGAAAAAGGAATTTTAGCGCGTGTGGAAGGTAAATCTGTTCCAAACATTAAGGCATTTGGATTAATCGCATGAATTTGCTGCATCGCTTTAATCGGATCAAAGTCTATCCGTCCAAAACCCGTTGCTTTCACACGCACGCCTTTTTCTACCCAATAGTATAATTCGCTCAAACCACTTTTAGATAATCCGAGATGATCAATGGAAAATGATGGCAAATTATGCAGTAAATGCTTAATTGAAGGTAGGTCTTTGCTGTCCACATAGAGTTCGGTATGCCAGCCAAATTGTTCGTATAATTTATTAGACAAGTGCTTTAAATGCTCAATCGTAGCCGAGCCACCTCTTTTTAAATTAAAGCGTACCGCTGTGACTTGCTGGCTATTTAATACTTCTAATTCTGCATCAGACATATCAGCAGGAATATTAGCTACGCCAAAGTAGTCCATTCCCATTTGCTGCAAACTATCGGTAAGGTAATTTTGGTCAAATGCTTGAAATGAACCCGATACGATGGCGCCACCAACTAATTCGTATTCATTAGTAGCTTCCTGATAGTGTCCTACTGTAAATTCGGGTGGCATATATCCATTGTTTCCCACAACGGGATAATTAAAATCAATGATGTGAAAATGGGCGTCGAAGATTTTCATGCAAAATGATTGAGTGATATAATGCACGAAAGTTAGTAAAATTCAAACGTTCAAGCCAAATTACTGCGCCATTCGTCAGCAATTCATCATTCTTACGGACTCCCCTATTTTAAATTTTACATTCTGCCGTTTAGATTTTACATTTGTTGCATACAATTTTAATTTAAATCAAGCACTCATGCCAAGAATCTTACTAACCGCTCTCCTTTGCCTACTTTTTCAAATTGCCAATACCCAAGCTGATTTATCGCTGTTCAAATATCGTGACCTCGGTCCCGCACGTGGCGGACGAGTTACTACGGTAGCAGGTGTAGCCAGTCAACCCAACGTATTTTACATGGGCGCGACAGGCGGTGGCGTTTGGAAAACGACGGATTATGGCACGTCTTGGAACAACATTTCCGATGGCTTTTTTGCAACGCCTTCTATTGGGGCAATTCGCGTCGCGCCTTCCGATCCTAATATAATTTATGTCGGTACAGGTTCGGATGGAATGCGCTCCAATATCATCAAAGGAAAAGGGGTTTATAAATCCATCGACGCGGGACAAACGTGGAAGCAGATTGGATTGAAAAATACGGGGCAAATTGGTGCGGTAGAAGTACATCCGACCGATCATAATGTAGCATTTGTGGCAGCGATTGGGCAGCCCTTTAAAGCAAATAAAGAACGCGGTATTTACCGCACCAAAGATGGCGGACAGACCTGGCAACAAGTTTTTAGCGTCAGCGAAACAACGGGTTTTGTAGATTTAGAGTTTATGCCTTCCAATCCGCAAATTATTTACGCGACGGCGTGGACAACCGTGCGTCGTCCGTGGACAATCGTCAGTGGTGGCAAAGAATGTGGCATTTACAAAAGTATTGATGGTGGTGATACGTGGAAACGGGTAGGTGAAGGATTACCGAAGTTGATGGGTAAAATTGATTTGGCGGTAACGCCCGCGGATTCTAAATTGCTTTACGCCTTAGTAGAAGCACCTGATAAAGAAGCAGGTTTGTACCGTTCGGAAGATCATGGCGCAACTTTTAAGCATATTTCTTACCACGAAAGTTTATTATTCCGTGCTTTTTATTTTACTAATCTGACTGCCGATCCGCAGGACGCCAATACCGTTTATTCGACGGGCATTCGCTTTATGCGTTCTAAAGATGGTGGTGAAAATTGGACGCGTATTCCAACACCGCATGGTGATGATCACGATTTATGGATTAATCCAAATAACTCACAATTGATGATTGAAGCCAACGACGGCGGCGCAAATGTGTCGCATAATGGCGGCAAAACGTGGAGTTCGCAATTGAATCAAACGACATCAGAATTGTATCAAGTGGAAGTGGATAACCAGCATCCATACTGGCTCTACGCAGGTCAGCAAGATAATTATACGACGATTTCTGTTCCGAGTCAAATGCCTTATTCGCATCAAGCTGGTTCAGTTGGTTTAGTGATGAATACGGGTGGTTGTGAAACAGGGCCCGCTGTTCCAAATCCTGCTAATTCGGATATTGTTTATTCCAATTGTAAAGGACGTTTTTCCGTTTTTAATAAAAAAACGGGACAGGAAAAACGATACGATGTCGGTGCGCGCTATATGTATGGACACAACCCAAAAGATTTGAAATTTCGCTTCCAGCGCGTCTCCCCGATTCACGTTTCGCCGCACGATCCGCAGGTTGTTTATCATGCTTCACAATATTTACATCGTACCACAGATGAAGGAAAAACGTGGGAAATTATTTCACCTGATTTAACCGCCTTTGAGGCAGATAAACAAGTCATTTCGGGTACGCCGATTAGCCGTGATATTACGGGTGAGGAATTTTATAGTACCATTTATAGTGTGCAGGAATCAACGATTGAAAAAGGATTGATTTGGGTCGGCTCAAATGATGGGCCTGTTCACGTAACCCGCGATGGTGGTAAAAATTGGCAAAATGTAACGCCCAAAGGTTTGCCAAAAGGTGGTCGCGTGGATGCCGTTGCACCTTCGCCACACGATCCTGCTAAGGCTTATGTTAGCGTTCTTTTGTACCAATTGGGCGATGATGCCCCATACATTTACAAAACCGAAAACTACGGCAAAACATGGACACAGATCGTCAATGGCATTCCCGCTGACTCTCCTGTACGTGTCGTGCGCGAAGATCCCAATCGCAAAGGATTACTTTATGCAGGAACAGAATACGGAATGTTTATTTCATTTAACGATGGGCAAAATTGGCAGTCTTTTCAGCAAAATTTACCAGTAACGCCCATTACCGATTTAAAAATAAAAGATGGCGATTTAGTGCTTTCGACCATGGGGCGCGGTTTTCAAATTTTGGACGATTTAAGTCCTTTGTATCAACAATACGATCAAGTTGCAAAGGCAGATTTTAAACTATTTCAGCCACGTGATACCTACCGCTATCGCACCAGTCGCAGCTCATCCGATGGCGTCATTAGCTATCCACGCGCGGCAGTTAATATTTTCTATCAGTTACCTGAAAAAGCAGATTCTACTTTGCGTTTAGAAATTGTGAATGCGGAAGGAAAAGTCGTTCGTGCGTACACTAATCAAGCAGCGAGTAAAGCAAAAGAACAATTTGATATGTCTACCAACGAAACTGCTTATTCCGTAGCCAGTCAGTTAAAAACTACCGCTGGATTGCACCGTTTCCGTTGGGATATGCGTCATGCTGGCGCGTGGGATGTGGATAGTAAAAAAGCATATCGCGGTGGTTTTATGGCAAGTCCAGGTCAATACAAAGTACGTTTAATCAGCGGTGGACAGACACAAGAGCAATCTTTTAATTTATTGATTGATCCGCGGGTAGAAGCCAGCGGCGTGACCCTTGCCGACATCAAAACACAAGAAAAAACGGCACTCGAAATCATTGATTTACTATCTGCCGCCAAGCGCAAAGCTGCAAAAGTCGAAGATTCGATGCTACAAGTAGGCAGCAGCAATTTTAAAACTTTAAAAGCGACTCAGGAAAAACTAATCACTGCGGATGGTAGTTACCAACAACCGATGTTGATTGGGCAGATTGGATATTTGTATGGGGTTATTCGGGGACGCGATCAGGCGGTGGGAGAAGATGTGAAGGTGCGGTTGATGGAATTGAAAGCGGAGTTGGAGCAAATCTCAGTTGATTAAACTTTAATCATAAGAGCGAAAATATAACGTTAATTCTTATTTGAAGCCCGGGCATAGCTATTAGCTGTATTCGGGCTTCGATGGATTTAATCTGCAAACAGAATCACAACAATTATCATCAATACTTATGCAATATCCAATTCTATATCGAGCATTTAATAGACATATAAATCTACCAGTTGAAGCTTATCTTGATTTAGAGAAAAGATTAGTTCATAAAACGCTTGATAAAAATGAATATCTAATCAGAGAGGGACAGGTAATTAGATATTTGCCTTTTATCAACAAGGGCTTAATGGCAAATTATCGCATAGATGAAAATGGTGACCAACACGTTATCCAAATTCGAGGAACTGAATATTGGTTAGGAGATATTTACAGCTTTTTTTCGAGAAACCCTACTTCATTCAATATTCGAACTTACCAACCTACAGAGCTGCTTTTGATAAACCACGAAACACTTGATTTCATCACTGAAACACATCCCGTTTACGAAAGGTATTTTCGACTTGCAATACAAAATGCCTATGTAGAAACGCTTAATCAAGTCTTCAATCTTCATAGTTTAAGTGCCGAGGAAAGATACCTTGAATTAGTCAAGAATTACCCTACACTTTTAGATGATATCCCACATTATTTAATTGCTTCCTACCTTAATATCAAACCGCAATCTCTGAGTAGAATTAGAAAAAATCTAAAAAAATAAGCCGCATTAACATAGGTGAATGGAATTTAATTTCATCAGAAATAACTTTGCACTTGATAATATTATCGATGAGTAACTTTATTTATAAAATTAATACTGATGAAAAAATTAAAAATATTTCTCTGTGTAATTGCCTGTATTGCTCGTCAAAAACATCGACGGCAAAGACCAAATGGTGGCGGCTTATACTTGTAGCCCACTCGTATTAATTCCTTTAAATGAATTAAAAGATGGTGCTAAAATAAAAGCAAGAACCCTTGGCGATATGGGCAATGGACAACCCATAGATATGGTTTCTTTTAGCATGCAAGGCAACGAAATGCTTTTTGTAACCAACAATAGTAGAATGCCGCAAGTCATTCCGTTAAGTGGATTAAATAATGCTAAAGTAGTTACAGAAAAGGACTTTGCAAGAGGTCCGAAAGCAGATTTAGGTCCCGTTCTACCTTACGGCCCAATGGGAAAAGCAGTCATGTTCGTCGGTTCTTCTTTACAAATTGATTTACTGAACGCAGGACAATTTGTCTCCTTAACCAGAGATGCTCAAACGGGTAGTTTAGATTTGGAAACGGTTTATACCATGTTTCCCAACAAGTTAAATAATCTTACTGCCGAAATGGATTTTCCTGGATACAAACCACCGAGTCAAAATAAGTAAACTATGCTAGTATCAATTGGGAAACTTTCGTAAGCTTAAAAATAATAGGCTTCCATTTTCCCTTTATCGCTCGCAATGCAGCTATTACAGGAAGTTTAATCTAATCCATTCTCAATTATTTTTTCTGCACAAGTGCCTCGCAATGATTAATTCGGTAAATTTCAGGAAATAGATACTCATAAAATACCGAAGTAATTGTTGCGAGGCACTTATGTTACCAAATGGTAACTAATTTTTGTTACCACTTGGTAACCACTTTTTTATGGAATTTTGCTTTATTAGTGATTAAAAGTAACAAACAATAGTAACTTTGTGTAACAATTATAAATAAAGTAAATATTCCAACAATGAATTTAAAAACAATCGTGATTCTCTGCACCCTAATAATGGGTACTTTTTTAGCAAATGCCCAACAAATAAAATCCATTGGAGCACTAGAATTTAGTGATGAAGGAATACTCTTCAGCGGTGACAACATAGCAGGAGCTATCCATGCCATCGATCTAACAACCGAAACTCGATCAAAAGAAGAATTTGAAATCAATGTAGACAATGTTGATGTTCGAGTAGCTGCTATTTTAGGTTCGGCTTCCCAAGGTATACAAATCAATGATTTAGCAGTGCATCCCAAGAGTGGTGAAATATATCTGTCGGTCACTAGAGGTCATGGTGTGGAAGCGATGCCAGCTTTGGTAAAAATAAATGCGGAAAATGCCTTGAATATGGTTGATTTAAGCGCTGTGAAAATTACTACTCAAACCTTGAGTAAAGTGCCAGATCTCAGTAAACAATTTAGACCTCGTGGCTCTACGCCCAAGGCTATTGCTAAAGCAAAACGTTCGCAGCGTATGTTTGCCATTATGGATATGGAATATTACAAAGGAGAATTGTTTGTTTCTGGTGTAAGCAATGAAGAGTTCAGTTCTGTCTTACGCAGAATGTCGTATCCCTTTAATGGAAAAGAAAACATCAGCAATATTGAAATGTATCACATTGTACACGACCAGTATGAAAGTCGTGCACCTATTCGCTCGATGCAAATTAAAAGTATTGATGGCATAGACCAAATCGTGGCTGCTTATACTTGTAGTCCTATCGTGTTAATTCCATTGACAGAATTAAAGGACGGAGCGAAGGTGAAAGCCAGAACACTTGGCGATATGGGCAATGGACAACCGCTTGATATGGTTGCTTTTAATCTGATGGGTCAAGATATGTTATTCGTAACCAATAGTGGTCGTGCACCTCAAGTGATACCATTGAAAGGATTGAATAATGCTAAAGTCGTCACCGATAAAGACTTTGAGCGAGGTGGTAAATTAGACTTAAATCCTATTATGCCTTATGGTCCTATGGGAAAACCTGTCATGTTCGTTGGTGCTTCTCTACACATTGATTTATTGAATGAAAAGCAGTTTATATCCTTGAATAGAGATGCTCCAACAGGGAGTTTAGATTTGGAAACCCTTTCAACTATGACTCCATTCACAATGAATAATATTGAGGCTGCTGAATTTGATTTTCCAAGCTATTGGGCTGACATGAATAAAAATAAAAAAGGCGAATAATGACAATCACAAATCAAATCAAATCGCTTGGCGTACTGACGTTTAGTGACGAAGGTGTACTGTTTGTTGGTGACAATGTATCAGGAACTATACATGCCATTGACTTTACGGCTGAAAGTAGAACCGCAAATAAGTTTGAGATTAATGTTTACAACATAGATGCTCAAATAGCGGCAATTTTAGGAACTACTCAAAACAATGTACAGCTAAATGACTTGGCGGTTCATCCTAAAAGTGGTGAAGTATATCTGTCGGTCACTCGTGGTCATGGTGCCGATACTTT
>JBGCES010000750.1:0-3872 GCA_045106545.1 Saprospiraceae bacterium | reverse complement strand
GTGTCGCTTATATCAATCGAAGTACTTACAAAACAATGTCGAAATAATTTTTTTTAAGAAAATTCAATTTTTTTTCAAGAAAATTTTGGAAAAGCAGGAAACTTTATTAGAATATAGTGTTATAGGAAAGTATTAAGATCTGAAGTTAAGCGTTAGCTATTGAATGTTAACAATTTTAGCGCGATTAACACAACTATTTTTCTAATGCTAACTTTTATTGATAGGTTAATTTTTCATCCTAAATCAACTCCGGGCATTTGTGTATCGTGCCATAATTAATAACTTCGATAGGATGAAAAGAGCAACCATAAATAAATTTTTTCTATAAAAATTATTTATCAATTTATCGGGCAACGTTTTTGTTAACAAATTAATGGAAACGAAACCACTTCAGAAAGATCAGTCCAAATGTTCTTTCTGCTTTAAAACAAAAAAAAATCATTGGACTTATGTATTGGACACTAGAACTTGCTCATCATTTAGAAGATGCACCTTGGCCAGCTACCCTCGACGAGCTTATTGATTATGCCGTTCGCTCGGGAACACCTTTGGAGGTAATCGAGAATTTACAAGAAATGGAAGATGAAGGCGAATTATACGACAGTATGGAAGATATCTGGCCAGATTATCCACGCAAAGACGACTTTTTATTTAACGAAGATGAATATTAATACTTAATTGATTCGTTGATTGTTGAGTAGAGAATGAATACTTAGAAACGCCGAAAAAATAAATTTACATGTTGCCCAAATGATGATTTTTCTGAATGAATAGTTTTTATTCAACAAAATCATCAATTGAAAAAATCAGAATGTAAATTTATTTTTTGGCCAATACTTAGCAAATAACCTAATCAATTACAAATATTAAAATATAAAAGCATTCTGTATGAATCATATCATGCAGAATGTTTTTTTTTTGTACAAAAAAAGGAATCGCCTGATGGCAACTCCCGACAAAATTCTTTCCTAAAATCTAAAAGAACTAAATACTTCTATTAAGTATTACTACACGCCATACCTACGTAGTAGCTCGATACTTGGATCGTCAGCAAGTGATTTTCTTGAAAAATTTCGTAAATTTCAACAACAAATCACTTGGAAACGTTAAGAGTTTTAAAAAATTCATAAATTCGTCCAATAGAGTTTTAGGTTTAGAGTTTTGAATTTTGAGTACTGGTGAAAAATTTTGAGCATAATCCAACTCAAAACCGGAAACTCAAAACCCAAAACTTCCTACTTTCACCCATTTTTAAATTCAACTATGAATTTCAAACATGCTATTCTAGCACTAACGTTTTTGCTTGCCACGTTGGTGACTTCTGCACAAGAAACGACCGTTTTTACCGATGCCAACCGTTTTTATAAACAAGGCATGGAATTTTTTGATCAAGGACTGTACGGTAAAGCACAGCGTTCCTTTCTGAACACGATTCAATTGTTAGCTCCTGTAAATGAA
This sequence comes from Saprospiraceae bacterium, assembly GCA_045106545.1. Lineage (GTDB taxonomy): Bacteria > Bacteroidota > Bacteroidia > Chitinophagales > Saprospiraceae > JBGCES01. The sequence continues at coordinate 2,414 of JBGCES010000750.1, read as the reverse complement.
TCTACATCGGATCTATTAGGTACTAAAGCGGAGCTGAAATACGCTCAATCCGCTGTACGTTTAGGCTTGCCCGATGGTGAGAAATTAATGCTGGATTTTATTCGGAAGTACTCGCCCGAACCCGTTGCGAATTCCGCTTTAATCGAACTAGCTAATTTTTATTATAATGATAAAGATTATGAAAAAGCAGTGGAATATTTTTCGCAAATACCATCCTATAATTTAAGCCAAGAACAACGCTCGGAGGTGAAATTCAAACTGGGTTATGCTCACTTTGTACAAAAGAAATTTAAAGAAGCAAAGCAGAATTTCAATCAAATCAAAGCAGTACAAAACGATTATTTCTACCCTACTAATTATTATCTCGGATTAGTACACTTCTTTGAAGGGGATTATGATGATGCCGTGAAGAGTTTTAAGATGGTTGAAAAATCACGTAAGTATTCAAAACAGATACCTTATTATTTAACCCAAATCTATTTCGCGGAACGGCGTTATGATGAGTTGTTAGATTATGCGCTTCCCAAGCTAAAAAATAGTGGAATTCGCAAAACAAAGGAAATTAGTCAGTTAGTAGGTCAAGCGTATTTCGAAAAAGGATTATATGCAGAAGCACTACCCTATTTGGAACGCTATGCGCAATCGGGCAAATTACGTGCGGAAGAGTTTTATCAATTGGCTTTCACTCAATTACAAACGGGTAATTATCAGAAAGCCATTCGCAATTTCGAGGAATTGACCGAAGCGGATTCTAAATTAGGTCAAAATGCCCTTTTCAACTTAGGAAACCTCTATTTGCAAACCAATAATAAAAGTTCAGCGCGTAACGCTTTCGGCGTAGCAAGTCGCATGGAATATGATAAAAATGTGCAAGAAGAGTCCTTGTTTAATTATGCTAAATTAAGCTATGAATTAAAATTTGAACCTGATGCAGTCGCTGCTTTACAAGCGATTAAACCCGGAACGAAATATTATAATGATGCACAAACTTTGCTCGGAAATGTATTTTTGAATACACGAGACTATGCACGCGCGATGAAAATCATCGAGGAAGTTCCTAATAAGACGCCGCAACTCCGTGAAGCGTATCAAAAAGTGACTTATTTCCGTGGCGTACAAGAATACAATAATGGCAACTTAGAAGAAGCGGAGCGATTGTTTCAAAAATCATTGGAATCGCCGATTGATGCGACTGTAAAGACCTTAGCGATTTATTGGCAGGGTGAAATTGCGCATGACAAGAACGAATATGGTAAAAGCATCCAATTGACCAATCAGTTCTTAACGCTTGCTAAGACCTTAAATACGTTACCTGACGAAGCCAGTATTCACACCGCCAACTACCGCAATGGTTACAATTATTTGAAACAAGAAAATTATAATACGGCACTCGGTTATTTTCAAGATGCGGCGGCAGGTATTAAGCGTAATGCATCTTTTATTCGCAACGACTATGTGAAACAACAAGTCTTGGGTGATGCAACTGTTCGCGCGGGTGATTCTTATTTCAAACGCAATGACTATAATGATGCAATTCGTTTCTACGATGAAGCAGTGGATCGTCGTTATCCAGGTTACGTATATGCCTTATATCAAAAAGCAGTTATCGAAGGCTTACGCGGAAATCGGACGGATAAATTACTGGCATTGGAAAGTATTTCTACCAACTATCCTAATTCACAATTTGCAGACGAAGCATTGTATCAACAAGCCATCGTGTATCAAGAAATCGGTCAGTTGAACAAAGCTATTTTACCTCTTAAAACAATTATCAATCAATATCGTGGTAAAACAGATTTGACTAATCAGGCGCTGCTGCGGCTAGGTTTGATTTCTTACAATCAAGGTAATCTACAACAAGCCATTTCTTACTATAAACAAGTTTTCTCTAATAATCCTAAACCTGCTGAGGCGCAATCTGCTTTGACGGCGTTAGAAGAGATTTATGTAAATGACTTGGGACAAGCAGATGATTATTTCGCATTCTTAGAAACAATTCCTGGTTATAAAGTGGATAATTTAGAAAAGGACAATGTTACTTTCCGTTCTGCTGAAGTTCAGTACGAAAATGGAAACTATGACCGCGCCGTACAAGGATACACCGATTATCTACGCAAATATCCAAGCGGAGCTAATAGTCTTTTGGCAATCTACCGCCGTGGCGATTCCTACGCGCTTTTAAAGCAATATTCTAATGCAATTAAGGATTACGAAGCTGTAATTAATCGTGGGCCGAGTACTTACTATGTGCGAGCGATTGAAAAAGCGGCCATTATCGCTTACAACCACGAACTAAACTTCCCTAAAGCTTATAATTTATATAGTCGCTTAGAAGAAGTCGCTACTACGGATGAAATGCGTTTTGATGCTCAAATTGGGGCGTTACGAGCTGCTTATCGCGCAGGAAATCAGCA
>JBGCES010000075.1:0-1955 GCA_045106545.1 Saprospiraceae bacterium | reverse complement strand
TAAACCCAACCTCAGTTAAGTCGCGAAAAATCGTTCAGCTTATCTTTAAAATTAAACTCTAATTAGTCGTCAAACTAATCATCATTTAATTATTAAATCTTATTACTTTTTGCCTTGACTTTCAAAGCGAGTGCAAAGATACAAACATTTTTTATATTTGCAAATATTTTCAGAAAAAATATTAAAATTATTTTAGAAAACTTATTTGCTAAAAACTGCTTTTAAATTAGGTTTACAAATCGTTTTGCCAACCTCCCTTCGTTAAGGGGACGCAAAAGTATATCCATTTATGTTCTTGTGCAAGCTTTTACTAAAAAAAATAAAAGTATTTTCGTCAGCTTAGACCATCCAATACACTAAACCACTCATTATCAACGCTTTACTAAACAAAAAAACTTCTAAAAAATAAGATGCTTCTATTCAATACATACTATACAGGTATGTGCAGCACTACTCCCATGACTTTAAAAATCGGAAATAGCTATTACCTTTATATATTACTACCTACATATTTTATAGCATGTTGAATGAAAAACACCTACTTTTGCACCGTTTTTATAATAGCTATTATTGACGGAACGAGTAATCTGCTCGATTTCAACCAAAAATTCAATTTTTCCATCCATGAAAAAACATAATTTTTTTGCTGGTCCCGCTATTTTACCCGCATCTGTTTTAGAACAAGCTACTGCGGCAACCCAAGACTTTAAAGGAATGGGATTGTCCATCTTGGAAATTTCCCACCGTAGCAAGCAGTTCGCAGAGGTATTGGACGAAGGAGAGGCATTAGTAAAGGAACTCTTAGGGTTAAGTGATGATTATGCCGTGCTATTCTTAACGGGTGGCGCAAGTTCACAATTTTACATGGCAGCCATGAACATACTTAATAGTAATGAAACTGCTGCTTACGTAAATACTGGTGCTTGGTCCACAAAAGCGATTAAAGAAGCGAAGTTGTTTGGTGGTGTAGAAGAAGTTGCCTCCTCTGAGGATACAAATTTTAACTACATTCCTAAAGGCTACGATGTAGCAGCGGGCACTAGATATCTACACTTGACGAGTAACAACACCATCTTTGGTACACAAATCCAAGAATGGCCTGATACAGATGTTCCTTTTGTATGTGATATGTCTTCGGATATTTTTAGCCGTCCATTGCCCGTTGAGAAATTTGATTTGATTTACGCGGGTGCGCAGAAAAATCTCGGCCCTGCGGGTACGACGCTCGTGATTGTCAAAAAAGACATTCTTGGTAAGGTTGCGCGTAAAATTCCAACGATGTTGGATTACCGTACACATATTAAGAAACAATCTGCTTTTAATACACCGCCCGTATTTCCTATCTACGTTTGTACTTTGACGTTAAAGTGGATTAAAGAGAACGGTGGTTTGGCAGCAATGCAGAAGCACAATGAAGAAAAAGCGGCACTATTGTACAATGAAATTGACAGTAATCCATTGTTCCGTGGAACAGCAGCTAAAGAAGATCGTTCTTTAATGAATGTTACGTTCCTATTAAATAACGAGGATTTGGCTGATGATTTCTTAGCTGATTGTACTGCGGCAGGTTGTGTAGGTGTGAAAGGTCACCGTTCGGTAGGTGGTTTCCGCGCTTCGATTTATAATGCCATGCCTAAAACAAGTGTACAAGTATTAGTCGATGTGATGAAGAAGTTTGCAGAGAAGCATGCTTCGGTAGCAGCTTAATTAATTGAGAATTGAAAATGGAGAATTGAGAATTTTCCCACCTAGTATAAATTAAAGATACAGGGAAATATTTTCCATAAATATTATAAAAGTGAGCGTACAACTCTTTTAGTTGTGCGCTCGTTTTGGTTATATTTAAAGACGAAAAAGTAAACGTTCATTTTTATCGATATATGAAACGTAAAATAACGCACAAGACTTTTCTGAAAGTTGGTCATCGGAATGTGCCGCTGAATATTAAATACGAG
>JBGCES010000749.1:0-4015 GCA_045106545.1 Saprospiraceae bacterium | reverse complement strand
TCCAATTTCCGAATTCGCCGCCCGTACTTTGATTTTATACAAATAAACGCCGCGACCCAATTTATCACCAAAATCATCCAAACCATCCCACGGAATACAATCGCCCTGCCGCACCGCGCCGTCATTGATAATGTTAGACTCTAACGTTTTTACCAAACGCCCACCAACGGTGAAAATTTGTACTAAAACCTCCATTTCTTGCCCGCGTAGCGAGTGGTCAAATTGGAAGCAAGTATTTTGAACAAATGGATTCGGATAGTTTAATACATTTTTCAGGGCAACTTCCGCATCGGACGCAACTACAAATTCGGTATAACCTTCGGCGGGATTATTAGCTACATCCCAAGCGCGTACTTTAATGGTATGCAAACCATCTTCTAAATCACTCAATTGATAACGGACTTCGCCTTTGGTATAATCATCCAAAGCGGCTTCGTAAAAATCATTCAAACGAATCGCGTTTTGGGTATTGTTATCTAATGTTCCTTCCAAATCGTGTCCGATACTATTACCTGCTACATTGATACCGTTGTCATCTGCCAGTTTGACTAACAGCAGTGGATCGGGCGAAGTCACACCACCAAAAACGAAGCTTTCATTGTCCATATACACTTCCACTTGTGGTCCTTGATCATCCGCTAAGGCATTTTCATCTGTCCCACCGATAACTACATTTTCGTAATTTCCTGATGCGTCCTCCGATACGCCATCGTGCGCGTAGTAGCTGATTTTACCTAAACCAAATTCGTAATTAATATCACGTGGCACGACAAAAGTGAATTTCCAGCGACCATCTGTAATGGAAGCACGTCCTTTAAAAATAACGTTTTTTTGTAAATCAAAATCGCGGATCGGGCTACTGTCGTCGTTTCCTAATGTCTGGAACGTAACCGATTTATCGTATAAAGTGGGAAATAAAATACCGTTGAAGTCCTCCAATAATCTACCGTCGCTGTCGTGTACTTCACCTGCAATCGTGATTTTTTGTAACGCTCTTAACGTATCAACACTACTATTAGTAACGCTGATTTCATCAACTCGGGTAGTAACTACATTGTGTTCAGGTAATGCCAGTTTCATCGAAGGATCACCAAGGAAAGTGAAACGGCGATTGTTTTCACCTGTACTGCTCACTGAGTTTTTAGCAATCCGAGTGACATCACCCATTGGCGGAACTTTTCCATCAATCTTTTTAAATAAATGTTGCATCACACCCGTAACCAAACGCGCATTTTGCGAAGCAAAGACTGAACGCACCGTCGTTAGTAAACCAATACCGCCGCCACGTGGATTGAGTAAAACCTGCTCACCCGCTGTGACCTGATTACGATCGTCATAACCTGAAAAAGAACAAGTAGCAGTAATGAAAAGTGGCAACTGATCGTAGTTACTCCAGTTGCGAATATCACCCCGATCCGAATCTAAAACGCGCTCTTGTGTCCATCCGCCGCTGCCACCATGCCCTAAATAATTCATAGCAAGCATGCCTTTGAAAATATTAGTATTTAAGGCATCGGTTACATCTGGGTAGCCTTCTCCACCTGCGCTTGATACTTGCTGGAAGGCATCTAAATAAACTTTTTCTTGATTAAAAAAGGGATAGAGAGTATCACTCATATAAGCGATAGATTCTGTATCATTCAGATGTCGATTATTATCTTCATCATCCGCTACCCAGACCATGCGTAAACGCCAATCACCTAAGGTTTTCGGATTCGTGTCGTAATGAATGATCTTATTGACTACGTTGCTTGCTTCCGCTGCAGTTTTTATGGGTAGGCGACCGATCCCAATATCCAATGCACCGCGTAGGGTCGGTGTCCCTTCATCATCACTCAACAATCCGTAAAAATCATCGGATGGGTAGCCATCGATTGGATGTAGAGATTCATCCGTCTCATAGGCTGGAACAAAATTAGAATTTCCGCCTCCTTTAATACTTTTATAATCAAAAGAGCCGTCGCCGAAAAGCAATAAGTATTTGAATTTGTCATTGCGCTCCACGAGCATTTTCGCAAAATCACGAATTGCCGCTGGATCTTGTTTTCCACTCGAAAATTCATTGTAAACTTCACTTACTTCTACTAGCGCAATGTCCATTCCGCTGTGGCTACGCCGATGTTCTGCCAACTGATTAGCGGCATCTACAAAATCTGCGTGGTAAATGATGACGAAGTCGATATTATCAATGCCGTGGATATTTTGATTAGGGATGTTACCCACTGCTTCGGGCGCGAGAAAATTGCCATTGAAAGCGATAAATTCTCGTATTGGACTTTGGTTAGTAGTATCTGTATTAACACCAAAACTAATTTGATTACCGCTCGTATTTATTTCTTGCGAACGTGGGTCAAGTGGATTAGAAATATCCCAAATGGTTACATTACTGCCATTGAGTTGGAAAGTCGTATTAGGCTGATTTATACTCTGCAAATCACGGAACAGCAGCTGGTTACCGACCATTGTCAAACGCCGACGTGCGTTGACTTCTATATAATTGACCCAACCTTCGGCAGCCACTGAACTGGCAGTCCCCGATTGCGAAACGGGATAACTGAGCGTCAAATCAATATTTTCATTCGAGCTAGTCGTTTCTTTAACCATGGAACCCAATGAAGCATAACGTCTTTCTGCCGAGCTGGCTAAATTTGTTCCATTCATCTGACTACTGACGAGTCGTTCACTACCTGGCAGGTCAACGGCAAAATAGGTAAGGTTTCCAGACGAACTTCTACCCGCCATTTGCGCCGTAATTTTGACAGGATCCGCTACAATTCGATTAGGAAATTCAAATTCGTAACTGCGCTCTTTGATATTTTTAAAATAATCGCTAAACCACGTTTTACCCGTTCCTTGCGTACCGTTGGCGGGATCCATCAAATTCACTTCTTCTACTTCATAAAAGGCGTAATCATCAAATTCGTTAGTGGTGTAAGCGGTTGAATTTAGTGAAGATTGAGCCGCGACGCGCTTGCCTGGCGTATTACCTATTTTTATAAAATAATAATTCTTGGTATCGTAGAAGTGTTCTGAACGTTTGAAGCGATTATTATTTTCTTGATAAGTCCATTTATCGGGACTTTCACCATAAAAAAGGATGTAATCACTTTCGTTAAAACTACCGTCGTCTTCGCCTACAATCTGAATCGCATTTTCTACCAAGTCATCGTAACGCTCTACACTATTGCGTTCGGGGAGCATTCCTCCACCGTTACCGAAAATTTGAATATTGCGCGGTTCAACATTAGCTAAGTTGATTTCTAAACTAGTCGTCAGAAAGTCATATGTGATTTGATGTATGCCCGTTTCTTCCACTGCAATTTTATAAATCGTACCCGTTTCCAAAACCGAATTACGCGTGTTTTCTCCACCACCACCTTTGGCTAGTGTCTGTAGATTAATCGTCCAAGTCACTTCTAATTCATAACTTTCTAAACGTTCATACTGACTACCCTTTTTGATAATTGGTACAAAAGAAATATAACCGTAAGATTGATTACGTGCGCGTGCGACTTCCGTCTGAAAAGTAATTTGCTCCGTAAGTTTATCATCATCAGCACTGGCTGATTTGGCAAATGATACAAAATCTCCTTTAACTAATCGGACAGATAAGATCGCACCATTGGGCACACTGATTCGCTCCGAAACAACGGGCAATGTTGGCGTTTTAGTTAAAAAACTAGCATCAGTAAATTGCCAAATTTCTAATTCTTCACCTGTTTGTGGACTCGTATATACCCACGGTTCATCTTCCCACTGCAATGTTTTTTGTAAACGAACTTGCGAATAGGCGACAAAGGGCAACAACAATAGTAGCAGACTCGTAAAATTTTTCATATAATTGTAAAACGGTTGGCGATGGATGGCAGACGATTGACGATCTGCACTAGGAGGTTAAATTTTAGAACAAAATACCTCCTAACCTTCATTCAAAATAATTGTAGATGGCGCACAAATTTTTTTTGTAAAATCCCTATGAAATGCCGAGAAAATAAATTTACATGTTGCCCAAATG
>JBGCES010000748.1:0-5574 GCA_045106545.1 Saprospiraceae bacterium | reverse complement strand
CCTAATAAAATCGATCAGGACGGTTTACACGGAAAACAGTATTTACAAATTGAACTCCGCGTAAATGGTCCTAAAAATGAATTAATTGATACGCGTACGATTAATAATATCGTTATTTGTCCCGCTGCAAATTCGCCGCGTCATAGTTATTATCGCAGTAAAGACTGTGTAGAAGAAGATTTGAATATGAACCGCTATTTGCGCCGCAAAACTTCTGATTTAGAAACTTGGTCAAGTATCGAATTGACTATAAAACACGATCCACAGAAATATCCTAATGGCGGCTACACTAAACGAATCGAGATCATTACCAAGCGATTTACGACCTTCAATATCGACGTTTCCTTTCCCGCAGGTTTGATTACCAAACGGATCGGTGAAGATGGGTTTGGTACATTGAGTTCCATTAGTATGGCGATGATTGCGCAGTTCAGTTTTTACGACCCTAAACGGATAAATTATAAACGTCCTTTTAAATTCGGGGCAGGTTTTCTTGCTTTTAATGCCTTTAATTTCGACCCCAATAATACCAATCGAGATGTAGGTATTGTAGTTTTAGCAAGTTTATATCCCATCAAAAATAGTGATCGCAGTCGCCTATCCTTCCCGCTCTACTTAGGTGGTGGCTATTTTCTATCGGAGCAAAAATGGTTCGTATTATTAGGACCAGGTATTCGACTACGGTTATAAATTCAACGTCATAAATGAAATCTATCATTAAATAATATAAATCAATAGAAACTATCAATTCATATACCTTATATTTGTCGAAAATTATCAAAATATAGAAAATAAAGAAAATAGTAAATCTTCTAACGAGCACTCTCCCGTTTGGGATGTAAACGAAAGTAGTGCTGCCAAATGTCCGTTCATGAGTGGTCAACTCAAACACGGTGCAGGTCGTGGCACATCCAATCGCGATTGGTGGCCCAATGCGCTCAATCTGGATATTTTGCGCCAACACTCTGAATTGTCCAACCCGATGGACAAAGATTTCGATTACGCGGAAGCGTTTAAATCACTCGATTATGCTGCCTTAAAGCAAGATCTGACGGACTTGATGACCGATTCGCAAGATTGGTGGCCAGCAGATTATGGTCATTATGGTCCATTCTTTATTCGGATGGCATGGCACGCTGCGGGTACTTATCGGATCGCAGATGGACGCGGAGGCGCAGGTGCAGGCGACCAACGTTTTGCTCCTTTGAATAGCTGGCCGGACAACACTAACTTGGATAAAGCACGTTTATTATTGTGGTCGATTAAGCAAAAATACGGTCGTAAAATTTCCTGGGCAGATTTATTAGTATTGACGGGTAACGTTGCTTTAGAATCAATGGGTTTCAAAACCTTCGGTTTTGCAGGCGGACGTGCAGATACTTGGGAGCCAGCAAAAGATATTTACTGGGGTTCGGAAACAGAATGGTTAGGCGATAAACGCTACGAAGGCGACCGTGAATTAGAAAATCCATTAGCTGCGGTACAAATGGGTTTAATTTACGTTAACCCAGAAGGTCCTAACGGTAATCCCGATCCGATTGCTTCGGCACGTGATATTCGCGAGACTTTTGGTAGAATGGCAATGAACGACGAAGAAACCGTAGCATTGATTGCAGGTGGTCACACTTTCGGTAAAACGCACGGTGCAGCCGATCCAGATCAATATGTAGGTAGAGAGCCAGCGGCGGCGACTATGGCAGAGATGAGTACAGGTTGGAAAAATACTTTCGGCAGTGGTCACTCTGAAAATACGATCACCAGTGGTTTGGAAGGTGCGTGGACAACTACTCCTGCTAAGTGGAGTCATGACTATTTCAAACACTTGTTTGAATTCGAGTGGGAATTGACGAAAAGTCCAGCGGGCGCTCACCAGTGGAAACCCAAAGGGGACGCAGGTGCAGGTTCAGTACCCGATGCACACGTTGCCAGCATAACGCACCAGCCATTTATGCTAACTTCTGATTTAGCATTGCGGATGGATCCAGCATACGAAAAAATCTCTCGTCGTTTTTACGAAAACCCCGATGAGTTTGCAGATGCTTTTGCACGGGCTTGGTTTAAATTGATTCACCGTGACATGGGACCAAAATCCCGTTATTTAGGGCCAGAAGTACCAAAAGAAACGTTGATTTGGATGGATCCAATTCCAGCGCGAACTTATGAAGTGATTGACGAGGCAGCTATTGCAAAATTGAAACGGATGATTCTAGCAGCTGATTTGAGTACTGCTGAATTGGTTTCTACCGCTTGGGCTTCCGCTTCCACTTATCGCGATTCTGACAAACGTGGTGGTGCAAATGGTGGACGTATTCGTTTAGCTCCTCAGAAGTTTTGGCAGGTTAATAATCCAACGCAATTGTCAAAAGTGTTGGATGTATATGAGAATATCCAGCAAGAATTTGCGGAAGCAGGTAGCAATGTTTCTGTTGCTGATTTAATCGTTTTGGGTGGCTGTGCAGCCATTGAAGAAGCGGCTAAAAAGGCAGGTCACGATGTTACTGTTCCATTTACGCCTGGTCGTACGGATGCATCACAAGCAGAAACAGATGTAGAATCATTCTCCGTATTAGAACCACAAGCAGACGGTTTCCGCAACTATGCGAAAACTCGGTTTACCGTTTCAGCTGAAGAACTATTAGTAGATAAAGCACAATTAATGTCGCTTAATGCGCCAGAGATGACGGCATTAGTTGGTGGAATGCGGGTTTTAGGTACGAACTTCGATGGATCAAAGCACGGCGTATTTACCGACCGTCCAGGTACATTATCAAATGATTATTTTGTTAATTTATTGGATATGCGGACAACTTGGAGTGCAACTTCTGATACGGACGAAGCGTTCGCAGGTCGTGATCGCAGAACAGGCGAGGTAAAATGGACAGGTACCCGAGTTGACTTAATTTTCGGTTCAAACACGGAATTACGTGCTATTGCGGAAGTTTATGGTAGTGCTGATGCAGAAGGAATGTTTGTTCAAGACTTTGTAGCCGCTTGGGACAAAGTGATGAACTTAGACCGTTTTGATTTAGCGTAAGCTAATTACTCCGCATTGCGGATACAGATAATGAAAATATGGAAAGGTGGCTCAATTTTGGGCTACCTTTTTTTATTTTCGTTATTTGACAGATTCCTCTTATTTTTATGGCTTACAATTTGAAAAAAAGAAATTTTTAGTACAACTTGCTCCTGTGAACCTCCTCCATCAGTAAAGACTAAGACCTTAATTCAATTGAACACAAAATATATTTTGAACCGCTGGCGTTCGATAGTGAATTATCAATGATTTAATCCTTTCAAAAAAAGAATATGAAATATCTAATCACCTGTTGTTGTTTACTTTTTGCTTTTACGACTACTCATGCTCAATTCCGCACGGATGCCAAAGAAATGACCATCATTGTTACAGATGGAACGGCAAAAGGTAAAAACAGTGACCGTGTTACCACTAAAAGTAGCAGCAAAAAGAGCAATATCCCGCAGTCTTACGACCAAAACAGCGGTCGCCGGCTAGCCTTTACCGATCCTATTCGCTCCTTAGGAATGTCTGATTGTATCCAAGCAGCTGCTTTTTTAGAACGCCCTTCTCATGGAGTAAGAGGATTTATGTTAATCTTTTCGGTAAATGATGCGATTGGTGGAAAGCAAGCCGTGTTAACTACGGAAGATGGTCGTACTTATCAGGGTGTATATCGCCTAATTCGTCAGAAAATTTCTACAGAAGAACCAACGCCTTCAGGTATGACAGATTATAAAGCAGAAGGGACGTTTTTCTTATTGGGTATTTCTTAACTGACTGATATAAAGGAATAAACCTATCAACCCATAAATAAAAAATGGTCGAATCATTCGTAAAGAACGATCCGACCATTATTATTTTCATCATTTCCCATAACGGGAAAAACGGTTTTGTTTATCTTTAATGGATGATTGACTTTCTACAAATGGTTAAAAACCATTAGATCATCTAGCCATCAAACCATCTCCTTTTCCTTTACGCTTTCTTACCACCTTTCAATTCATCTTGCCACTTCTTCAATTCCGCCCATTTACCAGCAGCAGCTAATTTAGCTTGTGCAGGCCATGTCGTTGGATTGTGCATGCGGTAGCGAGAGCCAGCGTTGTCTAAGATAGTTTTCAAAGCAGCAGGTTTTGCTTTAGCTACTTTCGCGAAAGTTGGAAAACCACCGTCAGTCAATAACTGAGCGATTTTTGGTCCTACTCCTTCGATTTTTTTCAAATCGTCCGCTTTCTTAGCAACTGCTTTTTTAGCTGTTGTTGTCTTAGCTGTTACTTTTTTAGTAGCTGCTTTAGTTGTTTTTACTGCGCTATCTTTTTTAGCCGTTGCTTTTTTAGCAGCTGGCTTTTTTGCAGCTACTTTCTTAGTAGTTGCTTTTTTAGCAGTGGTCTTTCTAGTTGCTTTCTTAGGTGCAACTTCAGTGAATAATGCTTTAGCAGCTGTAGCTGTTTCTGCTACTAAGTATTCCTCTTCTACTACTAATTCGTTATTCCATACACGACGAATTACTTCGTACCAAGCTAAGTTGTTACCACCTTTTTGAGTAAATTCAAATGTGTATAAAGAGAACGTTTCCGCTCCTTTGGTCGCTTTATCGTGTAACGTGATTTCTTTCACGTTATCCACTGCGTTCATAAAATACTCTAAACCGCGAATTTTGCCTTCTTTGCCTTCTACTACATCCGCCTGACCATAGTGAGATACTACATTGTCCGCGAAATATTGGTTTACTGCGTTAATGAAATCGCCTTTTTGAACCAATTTATCTAATGCTGTTAATTTGCTGCTTACACTCATGTTCTAAAAAATTTTGTATTAACAAGTTTTAAGGTGTTGACCGATAGTTGTTTTCCAATTCAAAAAAGAAAAACTAGGTATTAACCTATTGTAAAATTTAATTTTGTAATTGTTAGAAAAGGAAATCGTACTTATCTTTTTCTAAATAACACTGCAAATATAACGGGTTTTCTTTGAAAAATATTGCTCAATAATAAAATATTTCCTTCGTAACCCATTGATTTATAGATATTTATACAAAATGTCATTCGAGTAAAATTTGGCAGCTACTACGCAATTTCAAATAATTGTTTTTATTTGTAATCATATTGCCGATTTATTTGGTGATAGGCTTACAAACCAAATTTTCTATCATGGAGCGAAAATTCGCTTTACAGCAAAATTTTATTTGGAATATTATTTTTTTTTCTAAAAAATTTCTGCTTTCACTCCCAAAAATCCTTTGTACATTGGGGTTTTGTTCGTTTTTTAACTGATCAATTCATCTCTCTTGAGTCAATTTTATACCGTAAATAATACTAAGTCTAATTCATTGAGTAAAGGGATCGGATACCTTGGATGTATCCGATCCCTGAAGCAACATACGCTATTCGTTCTACTCGCTTTATCGTTTTTTTCTTTCAATGAAACTTTATTCGCACAGCAATCCATTCGCTTACCCGCAGGTGCGCGCAGTGCTGCGATAGGTCGTACAGGTTTGAATTTTACCGATATCTATGCCGCCTTTAGGAATCAAGCAGGCTTGGGCAATATCCGTTCGC
>JBGCES010000747.1:0-10479 GCA_045106545.1 Saprospiraceae bacterium | reverse complement strand
GCGGTTGAGTAGACCTTTCCAAGTCATCACCAGCAACAGAACCATCCAACAGCCGTACACCAATGGATAAATCATATCCACTTTGCTCGTCACAAAGTGATACAGTGCGCGTCCCTCCGCTTTTAGATCGGTAAATAAGGTATTCACTGCATCTAAATCATAGCTCGTTTGAATATCCAAAATAGCGACTTCTTTACCAGCGATAGTTTGCATTTCGGCAGCATATTTGGGAAATAGGTAAGCTGCAAATAATAAATAAATGGCAGTGAGTGGAAGCATTACTTTCCAATTGGCTAAACTGGCGAGTTGTTTGAACATGACTATCACAATTTAACATTGATACAATTACACCATTCTTATCTTTTCCGTTTCTCTAATTCAAACAGCAACGAAATCACGTGCGAATACGCATTATCTACCGCGCCTAAATTCGTAAAGGCATAGTCGATATTAAACGCGGCTAGTTTCAAACCCAAACCTAAACTTGGGCGTGCCGTGGTAAATTCTTCTTGCTGAAAATCTTGAATCGTTTGAAATTGGCTGACACCTGCGCGGATGAAAACAAATTGATTATAATTCACTTCCAAACCAAAACTAGGGTCAATGCTCACTGGATCGGCAGAGATTAAAGTATTGCGCTGACCGTCGGTAGTAGCAATTAAATTTAATTCAGGCAACACGCCAACTTTACCAAATTGCAATTCATAAGCGAAGCCTAAATAAACCGAAGGACGCGTAATTTCGACACTTTCGATGGGAATTTCGTTACCCGTAATCGCCAGCGTCTCTTTTTCACTTTCCGTAAAATTGAACGACCAGCCGTTCACCGTCGTCGAAAGATCTTTCGCCAATGCGCCAAAACGCCACTTCCCTACTCGATATTGACCACCTAAATCTACTCCAAATCCCCACGAACTCGCAAACGGTCCAATCACCCGTCGCACAATTTTTACACTACCACCAATCGCTAAATGATTCGCTGCATTTTTTGTTTTCAATCGCTGCGCATAACTCAGCATTACCGCATAATCTGCCGCCGAAAATTCACGCACATTATCAAAATTAATCGTACCATCGTCATCATATAAACTCAGTGTATTCGGAATTTGGTCGATACCAAAACGAATCAACGAAATCCCAATGCGGCGATTTTCCGACTGCGAAGGCAATGCCAGCGCTAAATAATCGAACTGTCCCACGCCTGCAAACCACTCGGAGTGCATCGCGCCTAGCTGCATATTCTTACTTGCATTCGGCGCAACCAAACCCGCTGGATTCCAAAAACCCGCCGTCACGTCGCTATTGCTCGCTACGACCGCGCCACCCAAGGCTTGCGCCCTTGCGCCCACGCCAATCGTGAGAAATTCGTTGCTATATTTTTGTGCAAAGACAGCAGTAATGAAAAAAGTTGCAGTGATAAAAGTGAGCAGAAAGCGCATAGGAAAATGTTGTTTGAAAATGGTTTGAAGGTCGTTCGGAGGTGGTTTGAAAGTTGTTCGAGCATTGATAAAATGCACTTCTCTCTTTTCCCTCTTCTCTCCTCCCTTTTCTTTATTTTGCAAAAATAGAAAAAGCCCATCTGAATTCGTACTTTAAAATTCAGATTGGGCTTCCAAAGCTATTAAACGACAATTCAAAACTGAAATTGTCAGGATGATAAATTTTAGTAAATAAATGTCTGTGAATAGTTGGTAAGTGAACTTACTGTAATGCCATCCGTGGTTTCTTCAAAGGACTGGAGTCCTTTGTTCAGGAGTAGTCAAGAAATAAACTATAAACTTTATCGACTACGAAGTAGTCAAACTATGAATAGCCACGGGTGTAACCCGTGGTAAAGTTAATCTCAGAAATTTCTCCTATGACTACGAAGTAGTCAAACTCGACGTAAAACTTTGACTACTTCGTAGTCATATAAGCAAGTAGTACTATGTATTTCCACGGGTTCCACCCGTGGTTATTCATAGTTCAACCACTTTGTGGTTGCAGAATAGTATCATTCTAATTTTGAGTTTATTTTACATGCTTTGAAAGTCTATAATTTATTTTCTTATTGAGCTGTACAGCTCGAAAGAACAGATTAAATAGCAAAAGAGTAGGAAAAATCAAGCCTAGTTAAAGATAAATCATTTTGCAAATTCACACAGCACCCCGTCAACCGTCCACCTTCGACCGTCCATCATTTTTTACAAATACCAATTAATAATATTCTCTAATAACTCTTGCTGACCGCTCGTTTGCTTTGGTTCGCCTTTGCGACGCGCTAGTTTCGCTAAGTCTGTCAAATCCATCTTCCCTTTTTCAAACTTGCGTCCATTTTTGGTATCAAAAGAAGCATAGCGCTGCTTGCGAATCTTTTTGTAGTCGCTGTCTTGCAACACTTTATCCGCTACGATCAACGCCCGTGCAAAAGCATCCATACCGCCGATATGCGCGTGGAATAAATCTACTAAATCGGTTGAATTGCGGCGCGTTTTAGCATCAAAATTAATTCCGCCGCCTTGTAAACCACCGCCTTCTAAGAAAATCAGCATGGTTTCGGCGAGTTCGTAAACGTTATTGGGAAACTGGTCGGTATCCCAGCCATTTTGGTAATCACCGCGATTGGCATCCATGCTACCGAGCATGCCCGCATCTACCGCAACTTGTACTTCGTGTTGGAAGGTATGTTGAGCCAGAGTCGCATGATTCACTTCTAGATTTAACTTGAAATCGTCCATTAAATCGTATTCGCGCAAAAAACCGATAACCGTAGCGGCATCGAAATCGTATTGATGTTTAGAAGGTTCTGCTGGTTTTGGTTCGATGAGGAATGTTCCTTTAAAACCATTCTTCCGCGCGTAATCTTTCGCCATGTGGAGGAAACGCGCCATATGATCCAACTCGCGTTTCATATTCGTATTGAGCAACGACATATAACCTTCGCGACCGCCCCAGAAAACGTAGTTTTCGCCACCTAATTTAATTGTCGCATCCAACATATTTTTTACCGCTGCACCTGCGTATGCTAATACGTTAAAATCGGGATTAGTGGCTGCGCCATTCATGTAGCGCGGATTAGAAAACAGATTAGTTGTTCCCCACAATAATTTTACGCCACTTTCTTTTTGCTTTTCTAAAGCGTAATCCGTGATTTTTTCAATTAATTTACCGCTTTCGCGTAAATTTTTCCCTTCATCCACCATATCTACGTCGTGAAAACAGTAGTAAGGCGCATTGATTTTGGTAATAAATTCAAAAGCCGCGTCCATCTTATCACGCGCGCGTTTGAGTGGTTTGTTGGCTTGTGACCATGGAAAATCTTTGGTCGGTGCGCCAAATGGATCACCGCCATCTCCGCAGAAGCTATGCCAGTAAGCAATCGCAAAACGGAAGTGTTCATTCATCGTTTTACCCGCTACTTTTTTATCGGCATCGTACCAACGAAATGCAAGTGGATTATCCGTTTTCGGTCCTTCGTATTGAATTTGTGGAATTCCTTTGAAATATTCTTTTTTTCCTAGGGTGAGTTTAGGCATGGTAGATTATTTTTTAATAGCTGTTTTGATATTTTGAATAGGCAAGGTAAGATTTTAAGCTGTAAATTCCGATACTTATTTTAAAAAATAAACAAAGCCAGTTAGCGAGTAGCCCCCGCCCACAACAACAACGTCAACTCTCGCTCCGTAATATTCACATCATTGGTCAGTCCAGTACGTAAATCGGTCAATGTTTGAGCTTGATTATAAATACGTACCACTTGCGCAGAACGCCATAGATCAGAAGATTCATCTATGTTTAATAGCTCCAATCGCACAGGAATCGGATTTTCGTAGGCGAGATAGAATAGGTGTAAGCCAACCTCACCCGCCAGTAATTTTCGGAGAGAATGCCCTTCTACGGACATTTCATTTTTAACTTTATCAACCGTATAGCGAATATTAGCGTGGTGAAAAAAGTTAGCGTACAGTTGAGTAAGATAAGCGATTTGATCTGCTCCTTGCTGATTTACGAGAGAGGTGAATTTCAGGCGAATCTTATCCATTCTTCCACTTAAAAAACCTTCAGCGTATATTTCTAAAACCTTGACATTCAGATAGTTATTTAAAAACTCAGTGCCCAAACTATCAAACTGTGCTTTATCGTAAGAATAGGCAGCATTGATTTCACGGAGAGCTTCTTTTTGAAACCAAATATCTTTTACTTGCTCTCTACCTGCACGCGAGGCTTCTCTGCGTAAGATCGAAATTCCCCCTTTTAAACGCAATGGAATAGCTGGTGCTTCGCGAAAGTAATTATTCTGAAACCCCAGTCGCAGGGTTTCGATATGCTGACGCAAACTAGCCACTTTCTCTTTAAAATCGTAATGTTGCCAATCCAAGTTTTCACCCGAAATCTGCTCCGCTACTACGAGCTGTTCTTCGCGTTTTTGACGCTTCTCGTGTCGCTCAATTTGGCGTTCCAAGCGGTTAATTTCACGCAGTAATTGACTATAAAAGCGATAGCCGTCCCTTGCTTCGGGAATCTGTGGTTGCCAATCAGACGGTAGTGATTGTACAAATTCTAAAGGCATTACCTGCGGAAATAGCCGTTCCGCTTTGAGCATAATATTTAGAATAATCGGCTGATCAAAATTAGTACTAATCAGTTGGTTTGCAGTCAACAAGGTCAAATCTTTCTCGATCTGCCGCTTGAGCGCGCGACCACCCATTTTAGGATCATAACCACGGGTTGCGACCCATTCTAGAGCCTCTTTAGTTACATTTAAAATGGTGGTACGACGTACAAATCCATCCCGTTTGAGTAGTTCACGGATTTGAAATTGTGCAATTCGCAAAATTTCATCCAATTGCAATTCGCGAAAGGTGACAATTTTGTCAATTCGATTAATAAATTCAGGACGAAAATGATTACGAATCGCTTTGTTATAAATCGCTTCGCGATCAGTAGTTCGTTGTCCGAAACTCACCGCAGCAATCACATCACGCGCACCCAAATCGGAGGTCATGATGATAATATTATAACTAAAATCTACGGTACGTCCGCGCGTAACGGTCAGTCGGCCATCATCTAATACTTGTAACAATAAATCATAGATTGATTTATGTGCTTTTTCGATTTCATCCAATAAAATAATCCCGAACGGGTTGTAACGCACTTGCCCAGTCAATTGACCTTCGGGGTTCGCCTCATCACCAATTAAGCGATGTATATCCAAAGGACTTTGGTACTCGTTCATGGAAAATCGCAACAAATTATCTTCGCTACCCGTCAGGTATTTACACAATACTTTAACCGCCTGTGTTTTACCTACGCCCGTCGGCCCAGCAAACAAAAAAGAACCCGAAGGGCGACTCGGATCGGTCAATTTTGCTTTAATCAGATGTACAATATCCGCCAATTCTTCCACCGCATTTTCTTGTCCGATGAGTCCTTTACGTATTTCATTGCGTACCTGATCGGGTTCAAAAATGACCGAAGGTTCAAAAATATCTTCGCGCAATCCACTGAAATCTTCAAATTCTTCGCGCACCTGATCCACATCTACCTCTTGCAAGCGATATTTGATCGCCAGTTGGTTCAACAACTTCATGACCGTCCCTGGTAAAGCCTTGTTGTTCAGATAATTACGATGAATCGTAAATAATTGACTAATTGCCTTTACTTGAATATTTACGCCCTGCTTTTTCTCCAATTCGCGGCGTTTTTCTAACACCATCGCAATCGCTTGTTCTTCTTTTGGCTCAGCTAAACGCAACACCTGAAACAAATCCGAAAATCGCCGATCTGCGTCTTGTACGACTTTCCATTCTGAGGGCGTAGCAAGTACAACCAACTGCAATTTGCGTTTTTCTAAATACGGTTTTAACACATCCGCCAGAGTCATGGAATTCTGCCCCGTTTTACCAATCCGAACTAAAGCAACGGCGTTATCAATAAGTAACTGATGCTGGATAGCAGGCTTTTCATCATAAGGTGTATTCAAAAAATTTAATATCGCTTCAAAACGACGTTGCCATTGCCCTACGTATGACATCCCCGCAATCACTCGGGTAGGATCGATGTTGTACAATTGTGCTCTAAAATCATTGCGCCCACGCTGTGATTCTTCGTATTGATAAATCACTTCTTCCAATAAAGTATGCTTACCAACACCTTCTTTCCCGACCAGCACTATCGGCGTATTTTCGTTTTGATAAAGTACTTGCGTGAGCAAATTCACTTTGTCTTCTGTAAAGTAAGAACGGCGTAATTCAGCGGGATAACGATCATTGAGCACATAACCCACTTTATGCACTTCCAACGCGCCATTAAAGTGCTGTTGGGGCATTTTTACTCCAAAAAAGAAGTTATTATTTTGTTTTTGAAATTTAAACTTGCCATCTGCTAAAGTAAAATTGACAGTCACTTCACTGACTAACTCTTTGTGGGGAGCATAAAAAATTTCCGCATTAAACTCTTTTATATTTTGCTGCCTTTCTTTCCTCAATAGTTTTAAAATCACCCGTTTGCTCTCGGTAATAATATCCACGATACCCGTATCTGCATCGGGTTGACCGATAAACATAAAGTCGTTAATACTAGGTAAATAGATAAAGGTTTTCTCTTGCAATAGAAAGGAAACAACGCTAAATTTAGCATCGATTAATTCGCCACCTAACTTAAATTGATGTCGTATCTGACGATAATTATAATCGGGCTGATAGGCATACCAAAGGGCTTGTTCCGCTACCCCCCAATTCATTTCTTCTGTTTTAAATAATTCCTTAATCGCTTTTTTAAATGAACCCAAAGCAGACTCATACCGTCGTTCGCTGACGGTAGGACGCGGAAGAAAAAGCGGACGCACTTCATAAACTGACTGCGCACCTTCTTCTAAAGTGCGTACCAAAACAGGAATATTTAGGGTAATGCGAGACAATTTTTCTTAGTTTGTAGTTAGGCGTTTTTAGTTAGTAGTTGCTGTATTAACGAGGAGATCAATTTAAAGTAATTAATATTAGCAGTAACAATTTATGTAGAAAGTGAGACTACCAACTTCCAACTAAAAACTACCAACTCCCCTCCTACTGTCTTTTCCTCGTTTCTTCTGAAAGAATCGTTTTAGGCGATTTCTGCTTTTTTTCTGCTTCAATTTTCTTTCGATTCTCCAAAAGATGCTCTACTAAGGCTTTGACTTCCAACGAATTACGATTTAAGTTGCGATGATACGTAATTATTACGAAACGCGCCATATCATCGGGGTGAAATAAACCCACTTGGTTCAACCAAACCGTAAAACGCGAACCTTCATAGAATCCCCAATTGACAATCAGCCAGCGTCCTAAGCTAAAATGTAGCTTTTGGGCAGCGAGTGCTTCGGGCATAGATTTGAATTTAGCACGACTTTCTTTGTCTGTCAATCGATTCAATTCCGCGAAAGCATTTCCAATATCTTTAGGAATATAAACCCCACTAATCATTTCGCGGCGAATCCTACGCTGGTAAGCTTTTTCATATTCGCTGACGGTTTCGGGCGGTTTTTGTGCCGCAAGATCAGCATTAATAAAAGGGATAAGGAATAGGAGAAATATTAATTGACGCATATAATTATAGCTTCGGTCGAGTGATTTACAAATGGTGGGGGAAGAATTAACGGTCTAAGGAATTAGGACATGAATAACAAAACGGTCTAGGATAAATAATTAGTATCTAAATAAAATAACGACGTTACTTTGATGCTCAAAAGCCTAACTCGTTATCGTTTTACTCAAATAGTTTTCCGACTTCCTCTTCTGTCGTCCGCAATTTTTGTTGACAAAATTGAATCAATTCTGCTGCTCGCTTGGTCTTTGCAGCAAGATCATCCATATTGACGCTATCGGATTGGAGTTCGGCGACGATGATTTGGAGTTCTTCTAGTGCTTCGGTGTAGTTCATAGTTAATAAATTAAAGTAGCGTTTTTCAAACAAATGAAATAAGGTAATCAAAATGATATATTACCGAAGTTTGTTTAGCCACAAAGATAGACATTTGGTGTTCAAATCATTCAAGAATTTGTAGTGATTAATGTAGTAGCTGAAAACTGAATTCTGTCCCCAGTTTATCCTAAACAGTCGCCGTTTTACAAATATGCGTTAATAGTGTTAAAGTAAAAAAGACTGAAACAAATTTATATTATTAATATAAATAATGTAAATTCGTTGGCAAAGTATTTGCATTTAGTACTGTACTCCCACCTTTGTATTTCCAATAATACCTTTCCCAATTATATCAATCTTATTCTAAAAGCACTTATTAAGACTCTTTACTTAACACAATCAATCCTTACACTACAAAAAAACTTTCCAATTCCTTTAGTAAGCTCCTCTTTCATTTATATCAATTCAGAATACCTAAGATCCTAATTTCATTCAGTAAAAAGAATCAAATCAACACGTTTTAAATAAACATCACCGAAAGAAAAAACTTTAGAATGACCGTGCTACACTCTTCAAATTGGTACACCCAATGGTTGGTGCTATTGGTTTGCATCATTTCTATTGGGCAGCAACTAAATGCTCAAATCGCTACACTTGAAAAAGCAGTAGATCTAACCAGTGCTACCAGTGGTGATTTTCTCAAATATTCGCTCGAATATGGTTGCTCCTCTTTAGATTCTGATTGTTTAGGAGCCATACTAATCGATACTTTACCACCTGAAGTAAGTTTTTCTGCCGCTTACTGCTGCAATTGTGGTAGGAAATGGCGGAACATCCGTGATTAATCCCGTCTATGATGCACAACAGCATATAGTAACTTGGGATTTCACTACGATCCAACCAGAGCTCGGTTTGCCCGATGGATCTTCTGGAACGGTAGAAATCGAAGTAAAGATAGCAGAAGGTGTTCTACCCGATGGTGTCAGTATTTCTAATCGAGCCGTAATTCCAACCAGTAATGCAGGTACGGCAACAGGCGATTCTAACACTACTATTTCTGGCGTCTCTCCTAAATGGACTTTAACCAAATCAGTAACCTCTGGTCCGATATATCACGATAGACCAGTTACTTATGAAATTGAAGTATGTCCAGATACCCGATTAGGTAACCTCCATTTGACCGATGTTACAATTTCAGATGTTCTTCCACTCGGTGCTACTTTTGTAAGTGCTAGTGGCGGCGGTGTATTTGATGGAAATCAAGAAATCACGTGGACGTTTATGGATACATTCTTTGTTTCCGATCCATGTAGGTTCTATGAAGTAGTCGTCGTTTATCCAGAAAGTGACCCGAATAATCAAACAGGATTAGCCACTGAAATTACAAAGGTAAATACTGCGACTTTAGATGCTACAGCAGTTGATAATACGCCCGTACAGCTAACGGATACTGCGGAAGACGCACTCTTACCACCAGTATTCCAAACGGGGATAGGGAAAGAGACTGGAAATGGAAATGGGGCTACTCCCGTAGGTACGACCAACAAATTTATACTCAATCTACGAAACGAATCAACGACCAGTATTGATGATTTAATTGTTCGAGATACACTTCCGCCCCAAGTAGATGTAACACATATTCACATCGAACCTACGATGGGTGATACCGTACTTGCTAATATTCGTGTTCAACTGGACAATGATCCGCAATGGGTTAATTTTCAATTAAATGTCAATACTGCCAATGAATCTGAATTTGCAGTAGCAGATCTACCTGGTTGGATGGCAGGAACTAGTTATATCAATGCAGTAGAAGTAGATTATGGTACAGTTAAATCAAATTTTAAAGGAGCAGTAGAATTAATTTTTGAACCCTCCTACCCAACTGCTAATGATGGATCAACCACTAATTTAGACACCCCTTACAGCAATGAAATGACTGTAACTTATGTCCGCCCACTGGATGGGATGATCTTCGAAGATATAGCAGCGACTCCTTTTTGTGTCGTGGACAGCGGCGCAGCTAGAATAGATCCAGCACAAGAGGTAGCTATCAATTACGTTAATCCTCCTGCTGGTGATCCCACAACTGGAAATCCATTTTTTAAAGGCTCGCGCGTAAAATATACCTTGTCGATTGGGAACGATGGTATGAATGATAGTGATGAAGATCCAGAAATTACAGCAGATGGTTCTTTTGTCATCGTCACCGATCCAATTGGTTCAAATCTATTACCACCACAAATGGAATATGAAACGGGTTCTTGGACGATTACGAATAATACCTCGGACGAGACTTGGGATAACTCTGGTACCAATCCAACTTTTGAAATTATTAATGATTTTAATAATACGGGAAAGTCATTATTACGTTGGACTTTTGACGGTATGCTCGATCCAGGAGAAGGTTTAGATATTTGTTTTAATGCTACCATTAGGGATACCGTTGAAACTGGACGGGTAGTAGAAAATGGCTTTGCCATGTCTGCACAAAATGATCTCTATTGTGATGCAGGTGATTGCGAACCACCTGCCACTAATCCTAATCTGAATGATTATTTTGTTCAAACCAGTAATCCAAGCCTACTTATCAGCGGTATA
>JBGCES010000746.1:0-3445 GCA_045106545.1 Saprospiraceae bacterium | reverse complement strand
ATACGTCTAAATATTCTTTCTCTCCTAATTGTATCAAGGCTTTAGCTCGATCACTGACCAAGTGACGAACTTTCATTTTAAATTTGCTCAAGCTTAATTTGATGGGAGGATACCATTGTTCAATTCCTCTTTTTTTACTGGATGCGAACCAGTTGCGCGCATTTCCAAAGCCGTTTCACGTCCGATTTGATAAGAAAGTGAATCGTTCCAAGTCGCCGCCATTGAAATAGGCGTTGGATAAATCGTTGCACCATCATATAAGCCATTGCCATGAATCGCATCAATTCCAATCAATAATGGAATTTTTAAGCGCGACTCTTGTGCCAATTCTTGTAGTTTATTCGCTTCTTCGGCGGTTACGACGTGTAGAAAAGAACCAATTTTGCCCTCCTTTGTCATTTGTGCCACATCCTTACTAAAAAGCCCGACATAAAAGCCTTGCGCATCACTCTTTTTCATTTCTTCCTCCGATAAGTCTTGCTCGGCATTTTGCATGTGTTCCAAGCCGACGTATTGGCACATTTGATACACCTTTTCAGCAAGCGTCATGCGTTTCATTAGATCTTCAACCCGTTTCTCTACGGGCGCAGTGGAATTTTTATAAAGTGGTTTATCGCCATTATGAGTAGTACGAAAAGCAAAAAATGCCAAAGTGGTGATGGATAAAAATAGACTAAACTGAAGTGTTTTAAATTTCATTCTAAATTTGAATTTTTTAATTAGGTACTTTATTTTCTCTAGCAATTTCAGTCTCAGAATATGACTACAATGATTAATGGCGGTAGAAAGTAGTGTATCAAGTATTAGGAGTACATTTTATTGATCTGAAACCATCGAGTGCCAGAAAGGCACTTGATAGTGGAAAATTTAATAACCTGGATTTTGGTCGGCGACACTTATCATTTGATTACCAGATATTTCCGTTAGCGGAATAGGCAATAACATATTTTTTTCACTCGTCGGGTAAGTAAAATCCGTGGTTGGATCAAATTCTGGATGATCGTTATGTGGCTGTACCACTTCGTTTAAAAAATAATCGTAACCACGGCGGCGCGTGTCAAACCAAACATGTCCTTCACTTAGTAATTCATATTGTCTTTCTTTTAAAATACGGGTACGAAATTCGTCTTGCGTCATGTCGGCGAAATCGGCAGGTTGTTCCGTATTAGCTGCGCCATCTCCATCCATATCACGGGCGCGAGTAAGGACTTGATTGACATACTGATAAGCGGCATCGGGTCCGTTGATTTCATTTTCGATTTCTGCCATCATCAGTAAGACATCGGCGTAGCGGAGTAAAATATAATTGCGCGTGGTAGTTGTTCCATTGTAAGCGGGATCAAGCCATTTGCGAATCAAAGCAAAGCCTTGATTACCATTCGTTTTTTCGGGATATACTTTTTGGAAACCACCCGTTTTTTTTTCGTAGCGACCATAAATGAAGGTCGTTTCGAGGCGTGGATCTTCTGGATATTGATTAAAATGCGCATCGAAAGTTTCTTTGTTCGGACGCATTCGACCGAAGGTTTCTGTTCCATCAGGCGTGTAGATACTTTTGGAAGGCGTATAAATGCGGACAATATCCGAGTTCCGCCCGCCGCCCGTATGGTCGTATTGCATTTCAAAAATCGATTCGCGGGTATTTTCGTTACCTGGTTCAAATAACTCAGCGTAAGTGGGCGTCAATTGATACACACCGCTATTGATGACGGGTTCGAGTTCATTTTTGGCGGAAGCCCAAAAAGAAGCTTTACCACCATCTTCGCCTGCGAGCGTCATATATAATTTTGCTAAAAGCACATTCGCTGCCCATTTTGCTGGTTTGCCTAGTTCAGGTGTTTCAGGTAACAATTCCTTCGCTTTTTCTAAATCTGCAATCACCACATCAATCACCGCTTGGCGCGAAGCACGTCCTTGGTGGATATTTTCTAAAGTCGTCGGCTTCGTGCGTAAAGGCACACCGCCAAACATCCGCACTAAATTTAAATAAGTCAATCCACGTAAAAAGTGAGCTTCACCGAGTAAGGTTTCGCGCGTAGCTAAATCGGATGTTTCTACATTTTTAATAACGGTATTGGCATTGTTAATGACCTGATAAAATCCTTCCCACATCTGCGTCAGTGAGTTATTACTGGGCGTCGTATTCAAACCCGTTGCATCTAAAGCAGCGCGTTGGGTGGAAAAGAATTTTCCTGATACGGGCATTATCAAATTATGAAATGCTGAACCGTAACAGTTCCAATCACTCAAAGAAGCATAAACCCCATTGATCGCTGAAGCTGCGCCCGATTCGGTAGAGAAAACGGTGTCTTCACTATAAAATGTTAACGCATCTTCTTCCAATAAATCGGAACAAGCGGGCATGATGAAGAGCAGGAAAAGTAACGCGGTGTATATTTTTAAATTGGTCATATTTGTAAAGTCGATAGTTATTAGTGATTAGTTATCAGGGATTTGTTGCTAGTAATCAGTTTTAATCGCTAGTTTCTGATTACTAATAACTAGTTCCTAATAAGCTAAAAGCCTAAATTCAATCCAAATGAAACAGAACGTTGGCGCGGAAACGAATTCCAATCTACCCCCTGTCGTCCTGCGTCGAAAGCAAAGCTGTTCACTTCGGGGTCGAAGCCACTGTAGTCCGTTAGTAAGAGCAAGTTATGTCCCGTTACGAAAAAGTTGATATTGCGGATCGCGCGGATATTCTCTACGGGTAGGGTATAACCCAAAGTCACGTAAGTCAGGCGAATAAAACTGCCATCTTCCACCATACGATCGGTAAAGTCACCTTGAACAGGATAACCTAAGCGCGGATAAGTAACATCTGTTCTGCCTTCGCGCCAAGCATTGACATACGCTTCGGTGCGAACATTATTGGAATTACCAAGTGCGATGCCTTCGCGTCCTAGATTTCCATTGGCAATATCATTGCCTTGTACACCATTGAAGAATACGTCAAGGGAAAAATTTTTATAAGCAAAGTTGGAATTGATGCCAAAAGTAAAATCGGGATTTGGATCGCCGATAACGGTTAAATCCTGATCGTTGACATTGCCGTCGCCATTTTGATCGACGTAGAAAATATCGCCCAACTGCGGATCAACGCCTTGCACCGAAGGAGCAGCCGATAAATCTGTTGCATCGGTAACGATACCGTTGGTTTGATAGCCCCAAAATTGTCCAGGTGCTTCGCCTTCAATGTAAATATTAGCAGGTACTTTGAAAACTGTGCCGCCCGATACGTTACGACCTAAGAAGGCACTGACGGTGCGCGTTCCAAATTGCGTAGGTGGTAAACCTAAGTTACGGATTTCGGGACGATTGAAAGAAATATTTCCACCTAATGTCCAATCAAATTCACCATTGACAATATTGGCATTTAAACCTAATTCTATCCCATAATTTACTAAATCACCTTGATTAGTCGTAATGGTGCTAAAACCGGTAG
>JBGCES010000745.1:0-8619 GCA_045106545.1 Saprospiraceae bacterium | reverse complement strand
ATAGACAAAATCTTTGGCAGATTGGTAATTGAAAATATTAGAAAACACCAGATTAGAGTTGTCGTAGAGATATAATTGTACCGTTTGTGCATTGACATGGGCATATAGTGCATAGCCTGACTTGCCACGCTGACGGCGTTGAAAGCTGCGTAGGAGAACGGTATTTTGGTGGTATATTTTACAATATTTAAAATGCGATTCTAACACACTTTTCCAAGAAGCGTCCGCTGCATAGACATTGGTGAGATCTAAGGTGGGTAGCTCATCGCGATAGACGCCTTGATAATCTTCCACTTCGGCTACGGGCGCGAGGTATTGTTCTAAATCAGTATCTTTAAAAAGACGCTGTGGAACTAGCGTAGATACCATTGAAGAGAGGCCTACTTTTATTTGTCGATAAGGCAATTTTAATAATTCCTCCTTTGCAAAGAAATCATTAAATGCAGTAACCAGCCCACCATTTTGTTGCGGAGCTGGGAGTTGAAAGTCTTTTACGACCAATAACTCGTTGCTTCCGCTGGAAACAGCATAAAAGAAACTGTCCACCCCCGCGAGGATGGACAGTTTATATTGAGCAGCTTGCTGCTTATCGAAATGTTGTTCGTTGATAGTCGTTCTTATTCCCAATTTCCTGATAAGTTTGGTTTATTCATGTCGCCAAATTTGCGAACGCCGTTAGGATTATATTTAGCATCGTAACGAACAAAACGTTCATCTGCAAATGGTCCCATATAGCTCTTAATTGGCGTACCTACTTCCGTGACACTTACTAGCGTTTGTTGGTAATCAATCGTATCGGCTTTGATATTAAAAGCAGCACCATTACCGAAGGGTACATATCTCAATGAGTCTAAATTTAGTCCTAAACTAGCTAAAGAATCTGATGCATTCACATAGGTTGTATCATAGGTAATAACCGCATCTGGATCATCTGGATCACCTTGGACATTGATAATTAAGAATTTGCCTTCATTTAATACTTGTTTTAAAGTATCAAAAGTAGGAGCAAATAATCCAGTGATTCCACGGTAAGCCTCCTGAGCTGTGCGAATTTCCATTAATTTATCAATAACGGCTTGTTCGCGTTTTGCTCTTTCTGCTTGGAAAGCAATAGGCTCACGGATACTGCCAATAAGCACATAGATCAATCCGAGAATTAAGGCAAATAATACCAAGTTGATGACTAATCTCATTTTTTTCGATTTGTTTTGTTAAAATGGTTGGTGTTTTTCTAAAAAAAAGGAGAGAACATTTTCTAATGATTAATGTGTAATTCTTAATGGGTACGTCCAAATATTATACATTAAAAGCGTTGTTTCTTGTTCTTTTTATTAATGAGAAAAACCGTTTTTATTTTGTAGTTCTTGTTTACAATATAGATAAATATTTGACGAAGGTAAAAAATCAGAATATTTGATCAAATATTTATCACAAAATAAGTTAGCACAATATTAATAAAACTTATGGATTTGCCAAAAGCAATTTTGCCACAAATTGTAATTATTCTTTAGATGACATATTAGTGTTAACCAATGAGAGTCGTAAAAAACAGATTAAGTGATTGATAATCAATTGTTTAAATATGAATTGATGATTAATTAGCTCCAATGTTTAATACCTCATCAAGAAAACCTAACCTACAAAACGCAGATTAGGTTTTCTCTATCTGGTATAGATGCAAGAATGAAATATTTTGGTGTATGCATCTAAAAATTTCTTAGTTAGTATCAGTTTTGTCAGAAAAAAAGAAGTATTCTTAAAAGAATCACGTTCCTAAGCTGCAACAGCAGTTCCCTTTTGCTTTTTCTGTTGCGTTGCTGTTTGTCCGACTTTACATTCACCTGTCCAACTAGCACCTTCTTCTACTGACATCGAAGTTGCAGTAATATTACCGTGAATACGTGCCGTACTACGTAATTGTAAAGAACCAAAAACAGTGATTTCTCCTTCGATTGTTCCGTGAATATCCGCATCTTTAGTACGAACTTTTCCTTCGATTTTGCCACTTTCTCCCATTACCAGTCGGCTTTCACATTTGACTTCGCCTTTGATAACGCCGTCTAAGCGTACATTTTCTTGGCTAACAAATTGACCTTCAACCCGCGTTCCTTTAGAAATAATGCAGGTAGTAGATTTTTCACTACCAAAGCCAGCGCCATTAGCAGAGGAGCGAGCATTATTTTGTGAACTGCTCTTAGATTTCATTCCAAGCATAATAAAAATATGTTTAAGAGATTATAAAAAAATATTATTAAGGAAGTAGCAAGCGTTGAAACGCTGCGATTAAATGTTGTTCGGATTAGAAATTACAAAAGGTACTTGTAAAACAAATTCTGAATATGTTGATGCAAAACTTGTCAGCGTATGTTTAAAAATTTACTGATCTGATAATTATCAGTTTGTGCAATACGAAGAAGTGTGGGATTGGATAATTTGCTAAATAGTACATCAACAACTACTGATTTCTATGGACAGAAATGTAATTTTGCGTACTATCGAAATGGTTGGTGGGGGGAAGGTGTGTAGTTATTGGGTAAAGATAAGACAAAAATTATTTTTTCCAATAAGATTTTTCGTAAATTCTATGTTTTAGTATCCTTACAACTCAAAACTCATAATGAGTGCCTCAAAACTCAAAATTTAAATCTATATGTCCATAATTATTTTAGCAATCGAGTCTTCTTGTGATGATACTTCTGCCGCTGTGCTGCGAGATGGAAAGGTATTGAGCAACTGTGTGGCTAGTCAATCTATTCACAAAAAATACGGTGGAATTGTACCAGAAGTGGCATCAAGAGCGCACCAAGTTAATATCGTTCCGATCGTAGAT
Source organism: Saprospiraceae bacterium (assembly GCA_045106545.1). Lineage (GTDB taxonomy): Bacteria > Bacteroidota > Bacteroidia > Chitinophagales > Saprospiraceae > JBGCES01. The sequence goes on along the minus strand of JBGCES010000745.1, from coordinate 5,789 downwards.
GTTGCGATTCGAGAAGCAGGAATTGCGAAAGAAGACATTTCTGCGGTTGCATTTACGCGCGGACCAGGATTGATGGGATCGCTGCTGGTCGGAGTGAGTTTCGCGAAAGCATTTGCGATGAGTTTAGATATCCCGATGATCGAAGTAAATCACATGCAAGCGCACGTACTCGCGCATTTTGCGGAAGCGCCACATCCTAACTTTCCGTTTCTTTGCTTGACCGTTTCGGGCGGACACACGCAGATCGTGGAAGTGCGTTCGCACTTAGATATGCAAGTGCTGGGCAATACAATTGATGATGCAGCAGGTGAGGCTTTTGATAAAACGGGCAAGTTGTTGGGTTTGGATTATCCCGCTGGTCCGCTGATTGATAAATACGCGAAACTCGGTAAGCCCATTTATCCATTTCCTGAACCCAAAGTGAGTGATTTAGATTTTAGCTTTTCAGGTTTGAAAACGTCGATTTTATATTTTTTAAAGAAACAACTCAAAACCAATCCCGATTTTATTAAAGAAAACCTCTACGATATTTGCGCTTCAGTGCAAGAACGCATCGTTACCATTTTAATTAATAAACTAATCAAAGCGACCGAGAAAACGGGAATCAAGACGGTCGCGATCGCTGGAGGCGTTTCCGCAAATTCTGAGCTGCGTGCTCGTTTGCAAAGCACAGGGGAGCAACGAGGTTGGGAATCGTTTATTCCGCCTTTTCAATACTGTACGGACAATGCAGGAATGATAGCCGTGACCGCATATTTCAAATATCAAGCAGGTGAATTTATCGGACAGGATGTAGCGCCGATTGCGCGGTGGAAAATTTAATTGTTGAGAATGTTGAATTGTTTAACTGAATTTAACTTAAAAAATGTCGCAATCATACCGCCCCGAAATCAAGCTCGACCAGACCGCAATCGATAAGTTTACGGATAAATTTAGCTTCGCATCCTTACTAATTTTACTGGTACTTCCTGCGATGGCTTACGCTGATTTACCCGATCAGATTCCGATTCATTTCAATTTTAAAGGAGAAGCAGATAATTATGGTTCTAAAATCATGATTTGGTTATTGCCCGTAATCGGCACAGCTATTTACGCGTTATTAAATTGGCTATCAAAACATCCAGAAAAGTATAATTATCCCGTTGAATTACACGAAGGTAATGCGCATTTTCAATACCAAAATTCCGTGCGGATGATGTGCGTGATGAATGCTGTACTGACGATGACTTTTGCTTATTTGGTCTATTTAACTATCCAAATGGCGCAAGGAAATAGAACAGATTTAGGAACTTGGACACTGCCGATTTTGATGGGTTTAATTTTAGTTCCTGTTGGATATTTTACTTGGCAGGCGTATCGGAATAGGTAAAAAAGAAGACAGACTAGAGACCGTCCCGAAGCATTTCGGGACTGAGAGAAGACAGACTTTATAAGTGGTTGAATATTAGCGATTTATATTTTTTACATATAATGTTTTCGTCTTGATGTTTAAACAAAACTAAATAAAATTTATTCCAATTTTAACCACTTCTTTTAATAAATCATTCATATCCGACTCCGTCGTAAACGCATTACTCAAAGTCACTCGTAAATAAACCGTTCCCCGCAAATTCGTTTGAACTACGTAAAACCGTCCATCTTCCAATAATTGCTGTCTAATTTGTAAATTAATTTCATTTAATCGCTCTCGCTCGCGCGATGTTTTCAACTCGTGCGTGTCGCTCACGTCCTGCTCGTGCCTCGTCTCCAACAGGGATGTAACTTGCCTATCTACATACCGAAAACAAACAATATTACACTCTGGCTCTACCGCCAATTCCAATTCCTCACTTGCTTCCACCAGCGCAGCAAACCGCTTTCCATTCGCATAAACTGCATCCACATATTCTTGAAAAATTGCTGTTCCGTAGCTATTTAAAATACTAAAGACTTTCAACGACATCATCGTTTTGGTACACTCAAACGAGCGTTTGGCGATGTTAAACCATTGAGGTTCAGCGGCATCTTTCCAGAGATATTGTGCTTTTTGTGCAAAGGTATTATAGGCGTGGCGACCATCTTTATAAACTACTGCCGTCGTCACCGCTGGCGTCATGAGCAATTTATGAAAATCCATAATCACGGAATCTGCTCGTTCGATACCCGCTACTAAATGCCGATTTTTATCTGAAAAAACTGTCCCGCCGCCATGCGCTCCGTCCACGTGCATCCATACGTCATATTCCGAGCAGAAATCAGCAATGGCATTTAGATCGTCAAATGAACCTGTCGAAGTCGTACAAGCCGAACCGACGATTGCAATTACCTCAATTCCTTCCTTTTTTGCTTTTAAATATTCCTCCGTTAAAGTTTTCTTTTTTATTTTGAAATGTGAATCAGTCGGTATTTTTATTACGCCACGGTCGCCCCAACCCATAATTCGTACTGCCCGATCTACACAATAATGCGCTTCCTCGCTGACCATAATCGCATATTGTTGCTTTGTTCCTTCTGCCCAAACATCCGTTTTTGCTTGCATCCGCCGAGCCGTGAGCAAAGCCGTTAAATTAGCCAACGTACCACCCGAAGTTAAGAAGCCATCCGCTTTTGAACCCAATTGCATTGCCTTAGCGACGGTTTGAATCACTACTTTTTCCATCGCTGTTGCACCTGCGCCCATTTCGTAAACACCCATTCCATTATTCAAAAAATCACTTGCCAAACCAGCTAGAGCTGTGACGGGTAGTGGCGGCGAAATTTGATGCCCCATATAGCACGGATGATGCACTTTGACCGAGTTTTGTAAGAGCGCATTAAACAACGCTTCCGTCGATTGCCCCGCTTCCCAATCTGTCCAAAATTCGTATTGCTCTTCTGGTTCCGCATAAGTAATTGCTTGCGGTAACGCGCGTGATTGAGCAGATTGTAAATAATCGGCGAGTTGATCAATGAGTTGATGACCTTGCTGGCGAAATTGTTCAGGATCGTAAGCGCGTTGTAGTAAATTCATAAGATAATGTAGTTTGAAAGTGGTTCGAGAATGGTTCGGAGGTTGTTTGTGGTTTAACAACTTTCAAACTACGTTTTCAATCCATCTGCATCGTAGAACTCCCGCAACGTAAACGCTTCCGCCGTACTTCCATATTTTTCGATCAGCGCCAATTTTTCTGCTGCTTCTTCCACCGTTGATTCATGTCCTTCCGCTACCCACCATAGCGCAACGTAAGGCGTTTCCATTTTATCAAACCACTTTTTTCTATTTTTTAAAAAGTAGCTATGGACGGTATTATAAATGTAATCTTTTAAACTATCTAAGTCCTTCCAAACGGACATATTCACAATAATCATATCATCCTCAAAAGGCGTTTCTACCTCCGTAGCGGAACGCCCGTCTTCATCTACAAGTCGCCAAATGAAGCCAGGCGATTCCTCTGCGAGCTGATTGACGGGCGCAAGGAAATCGACAAATTCCTTCATTTCGGGCGATTCTAATGGGAATTTACAGCGCGCAATATTGACTTCGGCGAGTTGTTTGCTTGGCATGATTTATCATTTTGGTAGAAAAATAGAATACCACAAAAGTAGTTTGAATAGATAATAGTGGCAAATATTTGATATGAATTAGGAAATATTCCTAAAATAGCAGTATTTTTAGTGTAAATGACAATTTTTGAATTTTAATAAAATGATAAAAAGGGAAAAATTCCTATGAAAGAACTGGACCAAATTGATCGGACGATACTAAATCTGTTGCAAGAGAATGGAAAGCTAAATGTAAAGGAAATTGCGGAACAATTGGGCATTACCAAAACGCCCATTTATGAACGCATCAAGCGTTTGGAAAACGATGGCATTATTGATCGCTACGTAGCATTATTGAATCGAGAAAAAATATCGCCTTCGATTATTGTCTTTTGTTCGATAACTTTAGAAATGCAAAAATTCGAATATTTTGACCAGTTTTATCAGCAGATTATCCAGTTTCCAGAAGTGATGGAATGTTATACAATTGGCGGCGGGTTTGATTTTATGTTAAAAATAGTCGTCAAAGATCTACAAGCTTATTATGACTTCTCTAGTCAAAAACTCGCCACGCTGCCCAATATCGGCGGCGTGACGAGTTCGTTTGTTTTGAAAGAAATTAAAAATTCGACGGTGTTGCCTGTTTAAAAAAAAGTTAATTAGTTGATTACTTCACTCCCGCCATCAAGCGCACTATAATTGGCGAAATCAAAACTGCTATCACTCCAATACCCATTAGCATGACGCCAAAGCTAGCATAAACCGATACGTAGGAATACAATTGCTGAAAACCTTCGTCCATCGTAGAAATACTCGCCGCTGAAAGTCCTGTAATTGTTTCCACTGTTTCACCCCAAAAGCCAGTTGAAAACACGTTTGTTTGACCTGCTTCCACGCTGGTTAATTGCGCGATTTGCCCTGCAAAATAATGTCCAAAGAAAGAAGAGGAAAACCAGATGCCCATGATAAAAGCAGCGTACTTAGCGGGACTTAATTCCGTCATTTTAGAAATACCAATCGGCGATAAAAATAACTCACCGACCGTCAGGACAAAGTAACCAAAGAAGAGATAAAACATGGGCGTTTGTGCGAATTGATCGACACTTTGCGCGGAAGCGCCGAAAATCACAAATCCCACACCCAGTAAAAATAATCCAATCCCAAATTTAGCTGCGGAATTTGGATTAATATTTCGTTGACTTAACCAAGTCCATAACAACGAAAAAGGTACAGCCAACAGAATAATAAAAGTAGAATTGATACTATTCGTCTGCGCGGCATTGATGCCAATTAGATTGACATTGCGATCGGCAAATAGCGTAAGCGAGCTTCCTGCCTGTTCAAAAATTGCCCAAAATAAAGTAGCTAAAAAGGTAAAGTAAACTGCGACAAAAATGCGACTTCGTTCCGTGGCATTCAGCGTGCGAGCGAGGTACAAGATATAAGCGATGATGGCGATAGAAACGATATAGATTAAAAAATGCTCGTATTCATAAAAGCGGATGAGCAGCGCAAAAACGGGAACGGCAAGGATTGAAAGCAGAGTCACTTGTTGACCTTGGTGTAAGCCAAATTTTTTCTGATAAAAAGTATCGGGCGCAGGTAATTTACCATTCTCCCCAAAGACATTTTGTCCTATTCCGCGTTGAAAATAAAACAATCCTACTAGCATTCCGATACCTGCCAACCCAAAGCCATAATGCCAACCATAACTTTCTGCCAACCAGGCACAGAGTAGCGGCGCGACTGCTCCGCCGACATTAATACCCATATAGAAAATCGTAAATCCCGCATCGCGACGCGGGTCTTTTTTGTCGTATAAAGTTCCAACGAAAGTTGAAATATTTGGTTTAAAAAAACCATTGCCAACGATGATTAAAGCGAGTGAACTATAGAAAAAAATAGGTGATTCTATAGCTAAAAAGAAGTGTCCAAACGCCATCATTACTCCACCTAAGATAATCGCTCGCCGAAAACCAAGTATTTTATCTGCCACCACACCACCGATAACGGGCGTAACGTAAACCAGTGACATGTAAGCGGCATAAATTCCAAAGGACATATCGTCCGAAAAGAGTAATTGCTTGGTCATGTAAAGCGTCAATAAGGCGCGCATGCCGTAGAACGAAAATCGTTCCCAAAGTTCGGCAAAGAAGAGAAAAAATAAGCCTTTGGGATGTCCCAGAAAAGCCGTGTTGTTGCTGTCCATTTTTTGAAAGTTGATGATTGAGAAAAGAAGGTCGCGGAAAGGACTTTAGGGATCGGATACCTTCGAGGTATCCGATCCC
>JBGCES010000744.1:0-2813 GCA_045106545.1 Saprospiraceae bacterium | reverse complement strand
GGTTAGAACCTTCGGTTTCGACTTTAATAATCGCATCCTGCACGCCCGATTGTTGTAGCAACAGCGAACGGATTTCATCAGGTTCGATCCGATAACCACGAATTTTTACTTGTCGATCTACGCGTCCTAAAAATTCAATCGTTCCGTCGCTGCGATAACTCACTAAATCGCCCGTACGGTACAATCTTTTGGCGGCTCGTCCAGCTATTTTCCACTCGATAAATCGCTCCGCCGTCAGTTCTGGTCGCTGCCAATAACCGCTGGCAAGCGTTGCACCACCAATATATAATTCACCCGCAACGCCGATTGGAACGGGTTGCTGGTTAGCATCTAAAATGTAATTTTCTACATTGGGAATCGGTCGCCCAATTGGCACAGAACCTGCTGCTGATATAGGTTCCACGCGCTGCGCCGTACACCAGACTGTTCCTTCCGTCGGGCCATATTCGTTATATAAATGTGTATCAGGTAAGGTCGTAAAATGTTGATTGACTACTTTTGGTAAACATGCCTCGCCCGCCACCATGACGGTCGTTAAACTTTGGAGTTGTTCGGCTGGCGCGTGTTGTAGCAGTAAATGATATAAGCTTGGGAGCAGTAGCGTATGACTGACTTGATTTTTATGGATAATTTGCGCCAATTGCTCTATGTCCTGCTCGATTCTTTTGGGTGGAATCACGAGCGTTCCACCCGTCGTAATCGTCCAAAAAATACCCGCCACACTACTATCAAACGCAAAGGAAGACATCAACAAAAAGGCAGTCGGCATACGTTCGTAAAAGCTAAACCGCGCGGCAGTAGAAACCAGCAGATTATGATGCGAAATCGGAACGCCTTTCGGCTTGCCCGTAGAACCCGACGTATAAATCAAATACGCTAATTGCTGTTCAGCTATTTCTACTTCCGTGAAAAGAGCATCGTGACTAACGGCTTCTTCAAAAGTAAGTACCTCCAAATCCGCAGGTAAATCGGCTACAATCGCACGTTGTGAAAGCACCAATTTCGCACCTGCATCTTTTAAAATATAAGCCGTTCGTTCTTGCGGATAATCAGGATCGAGTGGCAAATACGTGCCTCCTGCTTTCAAAATGCCGATAATACCAATCAATAAATGAACGGAACGCTGCGCGTGTAAACCGACAATATCACCGTTTCCAATTCCGCGCTGGCGTAGCTGAAAAGCTACTCTTTCCGCTAAGGTTTTAACTTCCTCATACGATAATTTCTTTTCTTGATCTACTACACATATTGAAGTTGGTTCTTGCTTAGCTTGTTGGTCAAATAACGATAAAATATATCCTTTCGGAATGGACTGTTTAGTATTATTCCAATCTTGTAAAATCGTTTGTTGTTCCGCTGTTGATAAAATGGGCAACGTGCGAATCGTCTGTTGCGGATGGGCTAAAATATGTTCTAATAAAACCGAAAAATGCCCTTGCCATCGTTCAATGGTCGTCTGCTCGAATAAATCCGTCGCATACTCAAAAGTCGTCGTCAATTGCTCGCCGTCATCGTTAACAAAAAGCGTCAAGTCAAATTTGGCAACGCCTAAATCCACGACTTCTTCTTCCACTTGTACTTCCTCCGAAAATTCGGGTAGCGGTTGCGGTGCATTGTACAAAAACATCGCTTGAAAGAGCGGATTTTCTGAACCTAAACGCGTTGGTTTCAATTCTTTTACCAGCGTTTCAAATGCCGTATTTTTATGCTGAAAAGCAGTTGCTACATTCTCTTTCGTTTGTGATAATAGTTCACTGAACGTCAAATCCTGCGCTAAATCGGCACGTAGTACGAGCGTTTCATTAAAGAAGCCAAATAGCTTTTCTAATACCTTCTGATCGCGATTGGTAAACGGTACGCCGATTCGTAAATCGGTCTGCGCACTCAGTCGATAGAGTAGAATTTGATAAACCGTTAGCGTAAAAGCGAAGGCAGTCGTGTTGTGTTGTTTGGAGAACGCCTTGATCTGATCCGAAAGATCCCTGGACAAAGAGCGGCTAAGCGAAGCGCCTTTAAAACTAGCGCGATTGGGACGCGATCGATCCGCCGGTAATTGCAAAACGGGTAAATCTCCCGCTAATTTTTTTAGCCAATAATCGAGATCTGCTTGGCGTTGCGGTTGTTTTCTTTGCCAATAGGCGTAATCTGCGTATTGGATTGTAAGCGGAGAAAGTGGTTTAGTGTCCGCTAATTGTTTAACGGCAGAACGGTAAGAACTGGCAACTTCGTCTTGTAAAACTTGCAACGACCAGCGGTCGCCAATAATGTGATGAATCGCTAGAAAAACGAGCCATTCGTCATTTTTTAATTGTAAAATACTCAGGCGCAGCAAGGGATCTTTTTCTAACGAAAAAGTCGCTTTTACTTTATCGACGATATGATTTTCAATGCGTATTTGCTGTTCCGCTGCCGCTAATGCTCGCAAATCAATTTGCTCCACCGGCAGTGATAAATGCGAATGCACAACTTGCTGAACACCATTTTCAGTTTGAATAAAATTCGTCCTTAATACCGCGTGTCGCTCTACGACTTTTTGGAAGCTTGCGATTAGTATTTCTATGTTTAATTTTCCGCGAAAGCGGTAGGCATGGGCATATTGATAAAATGGGTTTTCGGGCTGTAATTGTTGCAATAGCCAGAGCCGTTCCTGTCCGTGCGATAGAGGGGCAGGCGTATCGGCAGGCATCGGTTGGATACCTGCAATTGCTGGCTTTTTCTTACGCGCCAGCCACTGGTCTAAGGTAGATTTTTTTGTTTTTTGCATAAAATAAGAAAGAAGCTGCATTAGGTAGGATTGCCCACGGATAAAACGG
>JBGCES010000743.1:0-4334 GCA_045106545.1 Saprospiraceae bacterium | reverse complement strand
GCCGAAGTAATCTGTTGGCGCGGAATGGAAACAGTCATCATCGTGTGCAACGGACAGAACCGTTATGCCACTGGTTCTATGATCGGGATTGTGGCAGTTGCGGTTAAGGCAATCGCAGCAACATCACTCTTTTGGCTCGATCAACACACAATCGAACACTGGGCACCAATCTATTTTGGTGCTCAGTTTGGCATGCTGTTAATCGCGATAATCGGTTTTTATCCAAAGCAAAGACTTCGCTGGAAGCCAAGGGCGTGGATCGGCAGAATGCGGGATGCGATCGGCGTTTGCACTGCCGAAACACTGTTTTATTTTCCGTTCAATCATGCGAATAAATCGGCAGCGGAAGCCGTGACTGAAATTAGTGGACGCTTGGCGGAATTAGAATTTCCCTTGCTTTTTTTGCGTCATTTAGTTGAAATTAAATGGGAAACACCCGATGGAAATGGCGCGTTTAAAAAGCAATTGACGTTTACTAAACCTCAAAGGTTTAGTAAACTTGGCGAATCCAATATTCAATTCACTTATTTAACTGATATTCAGATAGTAAATAAAAAAGAGAAATCCACTCCCCTACTCAGTATTAGCCGCACCGAAGCCAAGACACAACTGACTTACCAACTTGTTTTTCAATTAAAAAACAACGCCATTGTCCCCGCTGCGCCGCGTACTATTTTCTGCTATTTTCCAACACGCGTTCCGACTAATTTTAAGTTTTTTGTTCACGCACCTTTTCTGCTAACAGATAGTCGAGAAGGTATCAAAATGGGCGCGGCGTGGAATCGAAAATTAGTCGATTTATTAGCAAAATTGCTGACCGATAGTTTTCTGCCACTGCGGGAACAAGGTTTGCTGAATTCCTCTTTTTATCAGACGTTACCGCTCAGTAGAGACGTTATACATAACGTCTCTAAGCCGAACGAATCTACCCGATTTTTTCAACCGCTAGAGCGGCAGTTGCATCAGTATTTACGTACGACCGTCGAGGCAGTTTTTCCTACAACAGTCGAGGAAAACACTACTGACGAAGACGTTATATATAACGTCTCTACACCACCTTTACTATCATTAAAAAACGCCTATCTCGCGGAGAGTCAATCCTTAATACAACTGCTTTCGCCTACACAATTAACCACTTTATTCAATCACAAAAACGCCAATTGGTTATTCCCCAATGTTCCCTTTCAGTCCGATTTAGGCGCATTTGCCAAGCAGCTATTGAACGAAGCTGCACATTTACAACAACGCACGTTTGCCATTTTAGATTGGGAGATCATTTTAAAAAAACTTACCCCTGAATTTGTCAAAAAGCAGCCCGATGAGTGGTTATTAGCATTGCATCATGAACTATATCAATCTCACCGTTCGCTCTGGAATGTAGCACAAAAAACGCCATTGATTCGTTTAGAAAATGATGCAATCGTTTCTCCTTTTTCTAAATTAGGACAACCAAACGCGTGGCTACCAACCGACTTAAAAACCGATTATCCGACCGTTAAAAAGATATTCGCGGAAGACGTGACGAGTCGCGCTTTTTTGGAACAACTTGGTATCACTACGCCCGATTTGCGTGAAGAAATTGAGCGACATATTTTACCAAAATATACCACAACAACCGCGATCACGCCAACAGCAGATGATCTAGAAAAGATCATTGCGCGTTATTTTCAAAGTACGACGGAGGAAGCAGAACAATTATTAGTGCGGCTACGCGATTTGCCGTTAGTACAAGCTATTTCGGCGGCGGATGGCAGTTTAGTTGCTGCACGAGCAGATGAAGTTTACTTTGCTGAGGGCGATTTATTAGAATATTTTGTAGATAATCCTGCGGTAAAGTGGTTGCAATTGGATGGCATTTATGATAATTTGTTAGTGCGTTTTGGCAAAGAAAAATTAAGCCGTTTTTTTACTAAACTTGGTACGTCATCATTGCCGCATTTTGTCAAATCAATAGATAGTTTGAATGACGAAGAGCGGCGCGAGTTAATGCAAATAGAAACACCCGGCGCGAGTTACGCGATGTGGGAAGAGGTAGAAGATTACGCGCTATTTGGATTGGAACATTTTTTAGAAACGGGATTAACCGTTGAGCGTTCGCTGCTACTCTGGCGCATTTTGGATCAGCTTTTCGCAAATATAAACCCACCGACGCAAGGCATATATCGTTACGAATATCAAGCAACGCACGAGGTCAATTTTCCACCACAGTGGTTACGTTTGCTACAAACTAAAAAGTGGTTATTAAATGTTGATAATCAGTTTGTTAAGGTTTCAGAAATCGTTCGCGGGCAATGGTCGGCAGATTACCAAATCTCGAATCAACATCCGCTCATTGAACTACTTTTTGCGAAAGCAGAACGCGACCGATTGAACAGCTTAACCGATGCCGAGCGGCAGGCGATGGAATTGGGGCAGCGATTATTAAGCGAAGGTTTATCGAATACCGATTTGCAGCAATTTCAGCAGTGGAAAGAGCGGCGTGAACGTAAAAAAACGGATAAAACGGAGCGCAAAAAACGAAAGCAAAAAGAGGTCGAAACGGATACGGATGAGTTTAATCCCGCCTTTTTGAGTTCGGAAGAATTACTGGAAAAGCAGGAAGAAATTCGTCGTAAATTAGAAGCGGAATTGAACGAGCAGTTGGATGCGCTGATGAAAATCGAGCAATTAAAAGCGGTGATTCAGGCGGCAGAAGTTTACTCGTTTCAGTGGTATCAGGCGTTGTTAGAATTAGAATATTTATTGGCGTTTGACCAGACGGATAAGGATAAAAGTTTAAGTATTTATTTTAGTAAAGTGGAACGCGAGGAAGCGACCAACAAGACGATTTTATTAAAAAAGCCCGAAAAATATATTCCGCAGCGCATTGAAGATATGGGCGATATTACGCTTAAATTGCAGTTGGCAGACGAACGGCGAACGCTGGCAGTCGAAGTAGTGAGTATCAAAGATTTTTCTTTACGCGCTAAATTGAAATCGCCCGAAGAAATCGAAGGATTGGATTTTAAACAGATTCACGGCGCGGTGTTGGAAGTACAAAATACCATTTTTACGCTGGAGGAATTAGTCAAGTCATTTAATGCGTTGGAGTTCGATCCAGAAGATAGCTTACAACAATTATTACCTAAAAATATTCGCTTCATTTTTGGTCCGCCTGGAACGGGAAAAACGACGCATTTAGCACGCGAAGAAATCATGCCCGCCATGTTGGGCGAGCGTTCTTTAAAAATGTTGGTACTTACACCAACCAATAAGTCGGCGGATGTTTTAGTGCGTAAAATATTGACGTTGTTACCTGATCCGCCTGCGTGGTTATTACGCTTTGGTACGTCGGGTGATAGTGTAGTAGAAAATGCGGGTTTGCTGCGTGATAACTCCTTGGATATTAGTGCATTAGATCATTACTGCGTCATTACGACGGCGACGCGTTTTCCTTACGATGGATTCAATTTTGGGCATCCCGATTTCCAATTAAAAAACATTGATTGGGATGTGATTTTGGTGGATGAAGCGTCGATGATTTCGTTGGCGATGATGACCTTTATTTTGCATCAGCGACCGTTGACTGAGTTTATTATTGCGGGTGATCCGTTTCAAATTGAACCCATCGTCTATGCCGAAGAATGGAAAGGACAAAACGTTTATACGCTCGTTAATTTGCAAAGTTTTAACCCCGAAGAACAGGCAAAAAGTTTAGTGCCGTTTACTTATCCCGTGATAAATTTGACGACACAATATCGAGCGTTGCGCACTTTGGGTTACGTTTTTAGCCACTTTGCTTATGAAGGGAAACTAGACCATTTTCGCGAAAGCGAGACCCAACGACCGCTACAATTGGATGATATTGAAGTAAAAGATATTAATATTATTCGCTTTCCTGTCCAAAAACTGGAAACGCTCTATCGTCCACAGCGGCTCAATGGCAGCCATTATCACATTTATTCCGCGCTGCTGACGGCGGAGTTAGTGCGCTACCTGACGGAGCAAATTTTTAAAAATCACATTCAAAAAGAACAGAAGGCGGCAGCATGGAAAATCGGGGTAATTTGTCCTTACAAAGCACAAGCGATGTTGGTAGATAAAGTCATTGCCGCGCAGCATATTTTTAAACCAAAAGTAAAAATTAGCTGTGGTACGATTCATTCGTTTCAGGGCGATGAATGCGATATAATTATTAATTTGTACAACCCGCCGCTAAATATTTCTAAGAGTCCGAAAATGTTTTTGAATCGCAAAAACATTCTGAATGTAGCGGTCAGTCGGGCGAAGGATTATTTGTTTTTATTGATTCCCGATGAACAAACAGAGCGCGTCGAAAATTTATACCAAATCAA
>JBGCES010000742.1:0-5428 GCA_045106545.1 Saprospiraceae bacterium | reverse complement strand
CGACCTCCGTAAATCCTTGTAGGTTTTGGTATTGACTATTTTTTTGTAAAAAATTAGCTACAATTTCCGCTTCTGCTCCTGCGGAGCGATTATAAACGGCAATTTCATGGTCGCGATCGGCTAAGTTAAGCGCTAGACTCGCGCCCATTACACCGATACCATAAACGCCAAAATCTGCTTTTTGCATCGTTTGCTATTTAAAACAGAATTGGAACACGGATTTAACTGGATTAAACGGATTTGCGCAGATTTTTCTTAATTTATCTGTGTAAATCCGTCAGATCCGTTAAATCCGCGTTCCAATTCTAAGTACATTTTAAAATATATTCTACAATCGCCTCAGCGGATTGATCGATACTGATTTTTAGCCCATAAGTCGGTGGTTCTAGCGCGTCAAATTGGGATTGCAGCATTTTAGCATCCATAAAATGCCCACGTCGTGCTTGCATTCTTTTTTGGATTAGCTCAAAGCTACCGTCCAACCAAACCCACTGAATATCAGTTACTTGTGATTGTAAAGTCTGCCGATATTTTTCTTTCAATGCCGAGCACGCTAATACCGCGCCACCTGCCTGCTGCCATTCCGCTAATTTGTCAGCTAAAATTTCTAACCACGGCTGCCGATCGTCATCATTTAGCGGCTGACCGCTTGCCATTTTTTCAACGTTAGCAGTTGGATGGTAGTCGTCGGCATCGTGAAAAGAGAGATTGAGTTCTTGGGCAAGGAGTTTTCCAACGGTGGTTTTACCGCAGCCAGAGACGCCCATGATGATGTAGATGTTTTTCATTATTTTTTCAATGCTGCTAAAAAATCTTCCCATCCCCGCGCATTAATACACCCTTCCTTATCCAATCCACCTTTCCGCGCAGACAATGTCCCATATTTGATATCATGAATGCCGACTAAGCTATGCGCATCGGGATTGATAGAAATCAAAACGCCCTTTTCGCGCGCGTACGGAATCCATGACCAATCTAAATCTAAGCGATACGGGCTCGCGTTGAGTTCGATAGAAACATTATTAGCTGCACAAGCGTCGATAATGCGTTGGTGATCGAGGGGATAACCTTCACGGGAAAGGATTAAACGTCCCGTTGGATGTCCGAGCATGGAAGTGAAGGGATTTTCAACAGCTTTTAAAATTCGTTGCGTTGCTTTTTCTTTGTCCATCCGTAAATTGGAATGAACGGAAGCGATAATGAAGTCAAATTTTGCTAAAATATCGTCGTCATAATCTAAATCGCCATTCGCTAAAATATCGCACTCAATGCCTTTTAATATTTTAAAAGGCGCAAGTTCGGCGTTCAATTCATCAATTTCTGCCATTTGTTTTAATACGCGGTCGGGTTTTAAACCATTGGCGTAAAAAGCGGCTTGTGAATGGTCAGTAATGCCGATGTATTCGTAGCCTTGATCGCGGCTGTATTCCGCCATTTGCCGTAAGGTCGCGCCGCCGTCACTGTAAGTCGTGTGACTGTGAATCACGCCTTTGATGTCTTCGGCTACTAATAATTTAGGTAATTTATCGGCTTGCGCCAATTCAATTGCCCAGTCGTCTTCGCGCAATTCAGGTTCGATATATTTTAAGTTCGCTTGCGCAAAAAGGTCGGTTTCTTGTTCTACGTTGGGTAAGTCATCCCAATTAGCGAGTTTCATTAGCGCAGTAACAAAATCCTGATTACCAGTCAATTGCAATTGCCGAGTTCCGTATTCACTCGGCGAGCACGTGAATATTTTTACTGGAAACCCTTCGGTTGATTCGCCCGCAAAACCATCTGGCGTAGCAACCGTATTCATTAACACTTTATCAATAACGTATAACCAATCGCGCTCCGAACCAACAATAATTTCTATGGCTTCGACTACGTTGCAGCGCCGACGAATATCACCCGTTTCGTCAATTTTTTCACCTGTTTGTAAGCTTTCGCGTAAGCGTTCTAGTAACGCATCTTTCGCGGCGAGTACCGTTCCGAGACGGAATTTACCGATAGAGGTTTTATAATATTCGAGTTTCTTTTTTAAATCAGCTTGCGTCTTTTCACCAAAACCTTTGAGTTCCACCAAGCGATTTTCGTTCACCGCATATAGCCATTCACCAATCGACTCCGCGCCTAATTCTTTCCAAATCACTTTGATCTTTTTCGGTCCAAAACCTTTGATCCCGAGCATTTCTTGCACTCCAGGAGGCGTTTTGTCTTTATATTTTTCCAGCGTTTGCATCTCGCCCGTCGTCAGTAATTCCTGAATTTTTCCACTAATCGCCTTACCTACGCCCTTTAAACCGCCGATTTCCTCGTCCGTCATGCCGTGTAGCGGTTCGGGCAGACTACGCAGATTGCGATAAGCAGATCGATAAGAACGGATCTTAAAGGTATTCTCGCCGTGGAGTTCCATGATGTCACCGAGGAAGTTGAATTGAGTCGCTATTTCTTTGTTGGTCATATGTTGGAGGACGGACATTCTTGTCTGTCAATTTTAGTGAACGAATGACACAGACAAGAATGTCTATGCTCCAATTGGCGCAAATATAAAATAAAAAAAAACCGAATAACGGGCTTTTCGTTATTCAGTTTTTTCTTTTAGTGTAAGTAGTTGAGATTCACTAAATTCTAAAAATTTAGCAAATCACACTTTATACCGATTGCGCCTGCAATTCGTGTTTGCCTTCCTTTACTTCTTCAACTAATTTGTCGTTGAAAGCGGGCAAGTCATCGGGATTGCGGCTCGTCACTAAACCTTCGTCCACTACGACTTCCTGATCCACCCAATTCGCGCCTGCGTTGATTAAATCGGTTTTAACGGAAGGCCACGAGGTTACTTTTCTGCCATTTACTACGTCCGCTTCAATTAATGTCCACGGGGCGTGGCAGATGGCAGCAACGATTTTCTTAGCTTTGAAAAAGTCGCGTACGAAACGCACCGCGTCTTCATTGGTACGTAACTTATCGGGATTGATTACGCCGCCGGGTAATACGAGGGCATTGTAATCGGATTCGTTGGCGTTGCTTAATTCTACGTCCACGTTGAAGTCGCTGCCCCAGTTACCGTCTTTCCACGACTTGATAGAACCGCTTTCGGGAGAAATGATGTGTACTGCTGCGCCCGCATCTTCCAAGGCTTTTTTGGGTGATGCTAATTCTGATTCTTCGAAGCCATTTGTGGCTAAAATTGCTACTTTTTTACCTTCAAGTTGCATAATAAATTTGTTTTAGTTGTTAGGTGATTGGTAGAAAGCCGTTAGCGCAGTGAAAAATATCGCAAGGCGTGGTGCTACCAATTCAGTCGAATGAAATTTACATTTATATAAAGCTAATTTTGGATAGATGTTCATTTCATTTTTTTCTGATAACTTTGACCTTCCTTATTTTAGTCATTGGCGAGTCATAGAAGGAATCGCTTTTGTTAAATTTAGACTTAAAAAATTGATTATCAATATGTTACGTGTTTCAACGCTGCTATTTACGCTACTTACTGCTGTTAGTATTTTCAACTCTTGTGTTCACATTCCTAATCCTTTTTCGGGACTTCCTCCTGGCGTATGGCGCGGCGTGCTAAAATTGGATGGCGACCGCATTGCGATTGGAGAAGTTGATCCCGACGAGCAAGTCGGCAAAGCAATCGAGGAAGTGACCGACGGTGAATTGCCGTTTGAGTTTGAGGTGATTTATGATAATGACACGACCTTTCATATTGAAATTATCAATGGAGACGAACGCATCAATGTACCAACCAAAAATATTACAATGGCGCTGGATCGGCGGACAGCGAAGGATACGTTAACCATTGATTTTCCGATTTATGATTCAAAAATCAAAGCGATTTATGAAGAGGATATTATGGAAGGCGAGTGGATAGTCGAAAATCGCGGTGAGCCGTATGCGATAAAATTTGCCGCATTTCACGGACGTGGTTTTCGCTTTACGAATTTGAAAAAAGAACCCGTGATGGACATCAGTGGAAAGTGGGCAGTGACTTTCGGGACGAACGAAGACGAGCCTTATCCCGCGATTGGTGAATTTAAACAGGAAGGCAATAAAGTAACGGGGACGTTCCGTACGGAGACGGGCGATTATCGCTTTCTGGAAGGGACGATTCAGGCAAACAAACTGTACCTGTCTGTTTTTGACGGCAGTCATGCCTTTTTGTTTGAAGCGAAAATATTGGAGGACAAAAGTATGATTGGGACGTTCCGTTCGGGTAAGCACTATAAAACGACTTGGGAAGCCGTGAAAGATGATAAGGTGACGCTAAAAAGTCCGAATGATTTGACCTATCTCAACGAAGGTTACGACCGCATCGAATTTGCGTTCCCTAATCCGCAAGGCGATACCATTTCTATCGACGATGAAAAATATGCAGGCAAAGCCAAATTAATTCAAATCATGGGTACCTGGTGTCCTAACTGCCGCGATGAAACCAAGTTCCTGGCCGAATATTTCAAAGCTAATCCGAATCCAAATTTGGAAGTCATCACCTTGGCGTTTGAACGCTACCGCGAGACGGATAAAGCGATGGCGGCGATTGCAGAATACAAAGACTTTTTCGGCATTGACTGGGAAGTGCTACACGCGGGTTATTATGATAAAAAAGAGGCGGCACAGGCGTTACCAATGTTGAATCACATTTTGAGTTATCCGACTTTGATTTTTATTGATCAGAATAATCAGGTGCAGAAGATTCATACGGGTTTTAATGGACCGGCGACGAGTGCGTATGAGGGGTTTGTGGAGGAGTTTGAGGGAGATATAAAAGCATTGACGATTAAGGCGATGTAAGCTTTTTTATAAAAAGTGTTATCTTAATGCCTGATTTCATATTGTTTGAAATCAGGCGTTTTGAATTAAAAAATTGACATTATGGACGTAATTGAGTATTTTTGAATACTTGAAACCAAATTTTTGACAAATACTATGAGTAAAATATGAACTTGCCCACCTACGATATTTCCCAAATTGAGGAACTAACATTTTCCTTTATTAGCACTGGTGTAAATGGAAAAATTAAAAAGATCATTAAATACTCGCGCCTGAACGAACAGCTATTTAATTTGGCATTCGGCGACCAAATAAAAGACTCTGCATTTATCGATGATAACGCCAATTCGAATAATGGAGATTTACGAAAGGTACTAGCAACAGTAATTTCTACTATTCCTATATTCTTCGAAAAACACCCTCGTTGTGCGATTTATCTACAGGGCAGTGATAATCGTAGAACTCGTACTTATCAGCGAATCATTAAGAATTATCGCAAAGAATTTGGGTACTTGTACTTATTTTACGGTGGTACGAATGCAGTATTCGAGCAGTTTGATGAAGAGAAAGACTATTCTTATTTTGTAATATTTAAAAATTAATTCAATGCAATCACAACAAGATTTGATTCAATTAGCAAAAAAACAAGAAGAAGAGCGCATTGCAAGGGCAA
>JBGCES010000741.1:0-3577 GCA_045106545.1 Saprospiraceae bacterium | reverse complement strand
TTCAACCTGGGTTTTTTGTAGAAATGAATCGAGTAACTAGCACTGACTATGCTGTTTTAACGGTCGAATTTTCACAGGGAACGGGGGTAAATTAGCCGTAAACGGTCAAAAATTATATTTTTTAAAAAAAATATGTACTATTTTTTTACCGATTTTCATCGCGTAATACAAAACTTTACTTTCGGTTAAATTATCTTTCTACAACCTTGATAATCAGTGTTTTTTAAATTTTATTTTATCATACACACCAAATTTGTAATATTTTTTAAACAGCTGATAATCAGAACTTTATACAATTTTATTGTTTTTCTTCAATTTACATATTCCATTCTTCTCTCACGGGAAAACACTTGTTAAAATGTCACCTTTTACATATCTTGCAATCGTGTTGAATACTAATGACATAGGTTGTTAATAATTATTTAGAGATATGTAAAAGGAACAAACACTAAAAAATCTGTACTCTTCCTTCTCGATTTTCCTCTAATAAAACGCATGTATTCTGACTCGTTTTATCGCTCCATGAATCTAAATTTCACTTTCCATAAAACATATTAATATCACCCGACTTGATTGCATAAAAGTGCTGTTGCACTCTGCGTCAGCAAAATGGTTTATTGGCTATCATTTAATAGCTACTATGAGAAAACAAACGTTATAAAAAATATCAGTATAGTATCAGTAAGTTAGGTAAGCTCCATCACTCTTTTAGTGGTGGAGTTTTTTTATGTTTAGCCATCGTATTATTCCTTTGTTAGTAGTCCTATTCTTGTTTGCGAAAGCATACAACTTTAGCTATCTTTGCGCCGTTTTTGGTGAACCTCACCTCAATCTATTCATTTAAATAAGGGTGCGCCGTCTGCCGTCCACCCCCGAAGCAAGATCGGGGCAAGCTGTCAGCCGTCCACCGTTTAATAAAATATCATTCACATGACTTATGATTTAATAGTAGTCGGTTCTGGTCCTGGTGGCTACGTTGCGGCTATCAGAGCTTCTCAGTTAGGTATGAAGGTAGCCATCGTGGAAAGAGAATCGCTTGGCGGTATCTGCTTAAACTGGGGATGTATTCCAACTAAAGCCTTAATTAAAAGTGCGCAGGTATTTGAATATATTCAACATGCTGAAGATTACGGGATTAAAGTAGGTAGTGCCAAAGTAGATTTTACGGCAATGATCAAGCGGAGTCGCGATGTAGCGGGCGGTATGAGTAAAGGGGTGAGTTTCTTGATGCGCAAGAACAAGATCGAGGTCATCATGGGGACAGGTAAATTGGTGCGTGGCAAAAAAGTAGAAGTAACCGATGCGGAAGGAAAAGTGAAAACTTACGAGGCAAAACACATTATGTTAGCAACGGGCGCACGCGCTAAAGCTTTACCGAACCTTCCAATTGATGGTAAGAAGGTAATTGGTTATCGCCAAGCAATGACACTCGACAAACAACCTAAGAAAATGGTCGTTGTAGGCGCAGGGGCGATTGGTACTGAGTTCGCTTACGTTTACCATTCTATTGGTACGGAAGTGACTGTGGTCGAGTATATGCCGCAGGGTTTGGTTCCACGTGAAGATGCTGATGTCTCCAAAGAATTGACTAAAATTTATAAAAAAGCGGGTATCAAGGTGCTTGCTAATACGTCTGTAGAAACCGTTGACACCAAAGGTCGTGGCTGTACCGTATCCGTCAAAAATCGTAAAACGGGTAAGACAGAAGAGATCAAATGCGATATCGTATTATCCGCAGCAGGTGTAACACCCAATACCGAAAATATTGGTTTAGAAACGCTAGGTATTGAAACCGATCGCGGCTTGATTAAAGTGAATGAATATTACGAAACGAACGTACCTGGTATCTACGCCATCGGTGATATTGTTCCTGGACCAGCATTGGCACACGTAGCAAGTGCAGAGGCGATTTTATGTGTAGAAAAAATTGCGGGTCACAACGTTGAGCCAATTGATTATGGCAACGTGCCTTCTTGTACTTACTGTGTACCAGAGGTTGCTTCAGTTGGATTGACGGAAGCAGCAGCTAAAGAAAAGGGCTACGATATCAAAGTTGGTAAATTCCCATTCTCTGCTTCTGGTAAAGCGAGTGCGGCAGGCGCGAAAGGCGGTTTTGTAAAAGTAATTTACGACGCGAAATACGGCGAATGGTTAGGTGCGCACTTTATCGGTGCAAACGTAACTGAAATGATTGCAGAAGTAGTCACAGCACGTAAATTAGAAACGACTGGACATGAAATTATCAAAGCCATTCACCCTCACCCAACGATGAGCGAAGCAGTGATGGAAGCAACAGCAGCTGCTTATGATGAGGTAATTCACTTGTAACAATGGAGAACAGACATTCTTGTCTGTTAAACCGTTTCTGGCAATTATCAACCTAACTCGTTGATAATCATACAATTTAAAAAAAGCGTAGCGATTTGTTAAATTCGCTACGCTTTTCTTATTTCATCTAGTCACTAATATCTGGTTACTCATCACTTCTTGTTTAGCGAAGCTGAAACCACCTCTAGCGATCCCAAAGCTAAAAATATCGTTTCCTCCTCTTCGGTCATATTTTCTGATAATAAATCAAAAGCACGTGGATTCGGTTGTGTATTTAATTTGGGATTAGTAAGGTGCGCGATTTCACGCTCTTTCACAACGACGGGTAATAATAATTTATCCCGATTTTGTCCAATTTGACCTAATACTTTTCCACGCTGCGTTCCGTATAGAACGCCGTCTTCTTTCAACGTTCCAAGTGGCTCGCCGTCCGCCATAATTTGGATTTTATCCTTTTTAAAGCGATAGACAAACTCGTGTTTTTTACTACGAACCAATAGAATCGCGTTCAAATTAGGTGAAACATACTTCTTATACGCGTACGCCATCATTGGCTCGTGGTAGATGGAAGTAAACATTCCTTTTGCCGTTGTGGCTACACTTTTCTTAATCGTTTGATTGATTTGGTTAAGCGAAAATAACTCCATTTCCTCTCGGTTCCACGGCACCAGCTTATCTACCCACGGTTGCAGTTCCGTACGCATTTTATCCAAATCTTGATTTAAACGCCCTTTACTTGGCGGTAAGTTTTTGAAGAGTTGACCAACCAAGTAAATTCCTGCCAGCACTAAAGCGACAGCGAATACAATGACCAATCCCATAAAAATAGTTGAAGACATAATTCTTTTCGGTTGACGGTTGACGGCGAACGGTTGACGACTGCCATTTCAACATAAAAAGGTAGCAAGCGTGACTACCAACTAAAAACGCTCTCCATTTCCACTCTGCCCATCCACTAAGATATTATTTTTCTCTGGTTCATGAAATTGTTGCTGGCGTTGGCGGATGGCAATTTTTTCATTTTTAGTTAATATAGCAAAATCAGTGCTAATGATTTCGCCGAGTTCGTTGAGGATATTTTCCTGCGTTTCCCAATAGCTACCTTCTTTCTCTGCCAGTACATCGTTTAGCAACCATTCTTTCTCCTCTTCCACTTCTGCACGAAACAGTTGTATCGTAGAATCAGCCCACGTTCGTTCCATGGTATTTAATAAACTGACGTGGATTCCACGCCCTAGCAGGCTACTGC
>JBGCES010000740.1:0-5484 GCA_045106545.1 Saprospiraceae bacterium | reverse complement strand
TCCCATTGATTTTCGTTTGGAATTATTTGATCGCGCTAGTAAAAACCCCGTTGGTGAAGAGCATGAATATGAAGCAGAACGCTACGCAGGTGTTTTAAAATTGGTCAAAGAAAAAGCCAATTGGGGCGAACCCAAAGCGGGCATTCATCGCGGCGTAGCGGCGTATTTTTGCCACTCTACCTACGTAGCCGAAGTCGTAGATATGGCAATCGAAGATGGCAAACCAAAAATTAAAAAAGTTTGGTGTGCGGTTGATTGCGGTATCGTGGTGAATAAAGACGCAGCGAAAAACATGATTGAAGGTGGCGTAGTAGATGGCATTGGACACTCGATGTATAGTCAATTGACTTTTGAGGATGGCGTACCAGCGCAAAATAATTTTAATAATTATCAACTCATCCGCCACGGTCAAGCGCCAGAGGAAATCGAAGTTTTCTTTGTAGAAAATGAAATTGATCCGACTGGTTTAGGTGAACCAGGATTGCCGCCAGCCGTTGGTGCTTTGGCAAATGCACTTTACCGCGCTACGGGACAACGCTATTACCACCAGCCGTTTTCTACTGCGAAGCAAAGTCAGGAAGAAGTTTTAGGATAAAACTTAGGAAGTAATTCATTTCTAATGATTTGAGCAAACGTTTACTAAACTTCAAAAGTTTAGTAAACGTAATCACCTCATTATCAATAATAATTCTTCACTATTGATTCGCATTTTTTTTACTAAAATCAAGTATCGGATTCCTCGAAGGAATCCGATACTTCACCTCCTTCCTCTTTCCTAATCATCATGCCCATCAAAGTTTTTAATGCTGACGATCATCCGATGCTTCGCAAAGGCGTAACCGATTTGATCAAAGAATCGCCTGATTTGGAATGGGTTGGCAGTGCTGCAAATGGTCAAGAAGCCATAGAAAAAATACGCGCACTACGTCCAGAAATTGCCATTCTGGATATTGAAATGCCGCATTATTCAGGTATCGAAGTAGCAAAAATTCTACTCGCCGAAGGAACGCCAACACGCTTTATTATTTTCACTTTATTTGAAGATGAAAACTTTCTGCGCAACGCCTTAGCCGTTGGCATCAAAGGTTATTTATTAAAGGACAGTAGCGAAACTGAAATGCTCGCCGCTATCCGCACGGTTCACGCAGGAAAGCCCTACGTCAATCCCAACTTAGCGCATATTTTATCAACTCCTAAAACCGAAACGCCGCCGCTACTCGCTAAACTCACCGCTCACGAATTCAATATTTTAAAACTCATTGCTCAACACAAAACCAGCAACGAAATCGCCAATATGCTTTTTATTAGTCCGAAGACGGTTGGGAATTTACGGACGAAAATTAGTAAGAAATTGGAGTTGGATGGAAAGCAGAATGCGTTGTTGAAGTGGGTGATGGAGCATAAAGAATTATTCACCTAGACCTACCCAAGACCCTATTCCCTTCCTCACCAATTCCCCCGAACTTTGAAGCAGTTAACCCTAATATCTAAAATCTGCTTCTTATGAACAAATTTGTACTTTTTCTCCTCCTTTTTTCCATTTCTATCACCTCTCTCAACGCCCAATTGCTCGCAGGGCAAGAAAACATCAACTATCAGGTTCGTATTAACCAACTAAAGTTTAATATAGATACCGAAAGTGGCGCAGAAGAACCCGTGTGGAGATTCAGGTGGGCAGAGAACACTACCCTCGGCACAGTCTGCGATCTTAATCAATTTATTGTTTATGATAAGTGTATCTCCGCTACAGATTTGCAGTGGACGACCGTCAATGAAGTGGTCGCAACTAAAACGGACAAGCCCGATGGCGATTATTGGAGTTTTAAAATGCTAAACTGGGAAAATGATTCAGGTGACCATTGTGATCCGAATGGACATGCTGGCTATTGCGGTCGAGTTAATATTTATGCGAAAGCAGGAGGTACTAGTGGCTTAGGTCAATGGCACACTTATGATTATGCTGGATTTGAAAATAGTTCAAATACAAAATACCAAAATATTTGGCGCTTTAACAAAGGAAATACCGCCAGCACTGCCCTCAATTTTGGGACGTTATCCACCGATCAAAAGTCTCACTTCAATAGCAATCGTACTGCCCCAACGGATGCCAATAGTCAAATGGGCTATACTTCCACTTCTACTGGTACTCACAGTTCGCCCGATGTTCACTATACCTTCACTTTATCGCAAGCCAAATTGGTAGATATTCACACCGTTTCAAGTTTTACAAATTTTGATACCTACTTACGGGTGGGAACAGTACAAAACGGCGTATTTACCGAAATTGCTAAAAATGATGACTCAGATTTTCATACTAATGATAATGATAACGCACTCAAATCCTACATTCGCACCGAACTTTGCCCAGGTACTTACACGGTAATTGTAGAAGGTTACCAAAGTAACACTGGAAATTTTTCAATAACCGTTCGTCCGCTTGATCCTAACATTGAGGCAGGTTGGATCACTACCTCTACTACTGGTCTCTGTGCTGGTGCAACCTTATCTGCCATTACGAATGTTAATACAGCAAGCTATCAAGATGAAGAAAGTACAGTGACCTATGCTTGGGAAAAAACAACGGATGGCGGTAATAACTGGCTTCCCGTTTCGGGTACAAGTAATAATTTAGCTAATCCTGGAACGATGCCCAGTGGTACGATTAGTTTTCGCCGCAAGGCTTCGGCAACTTGTTATCCGCTGCTATCTAAATATTCCAATTGGGTGACTTTTACGGTAGTGGAACCAGCCTATTCTGCAGGTACTATCGGCATTGCAGGCACCAGCGAAATACCACCAGGAGCAGATCCAGGTAGCATAGCCAGTTACAATAATCCCCCTACTGCTACGCCAGGACCAGCGCGTTATATTTGGCAACAAAAAATTGGGAATCAAATGTGGGAAACGATACCCAATGCAACCAACTACGTTTATGATATACCTGTTTTACAGGAAACTACTTCCTTTCGTAGAATCGTTGGTAGTTCCTGCGAAGAAGATGTCGAATCGGGGAATATCCCTGAAGCTATTTCTAATGTCGTTACTGTAACCGTTTATCCCACCGATGGCGAAATTTCGGGTTACGTGCGCGTCAACCCCGCCGATCCCAATTCGGGCGTGGAGGATATTAATATCACGATTGAACAACTAGCTGCGCTACCTGGAAGTCCCGCTGGCACAACTTATACCACCATGACAGGCGCAGACGGGACGTATTCGATTGATAATTTATATTATGGACCGAATGGCGCAGATTTCAAAGTAACGCCTTCCGCGTTGGAACATGTTTTCGATCCACCATTTTATGATAACGTTACCCTTAATGATGCCGACCACAACGAAACGCGCAATTTTACCGACAATTCTTCTTTTGTGATTAGTGGAAATATTAGCCAATCGCTGGATGAAACCACTTGTAACATGGGCGGCATTCAAGTGGACTTATTACAAAATGGTGTGCAAGTTGGCAGTTCTATTTTTACGGATGGGCAAGGCAATTACCAAATTTCAGCCATTCCGGGCAGCTACACTGTACGCCCCACTTCGACTAAATTCACCTTCTCTCCCGTTTCTCAACCCGTTACGGTAACGGCTTCTATCGAGAATATTGATTTTACGGAAACGACCAAATATACTTTGAGTGGCTACGTTTTGGCAGGTTGTAACACCTTTATGGGAACGGCAACCGTGCGCGTTACGGATGGCTGTATCACGGAAGATATTGTAACAGATAATACGGGTTTTTACGAGTTAGATAATTTACCCGCCCGTGAATATACCGTAGCAGTAGTCGATTATACGCCCATCGCAGGTTATGATAAATTGACCGTTTTGGGCTTTTTTAATATGGGGCAGGAAATTGATTTGACAGAAGACGATAAAGTTAAAAATTTCACCTACCACCGTCCGCCCGAAATCGTGGTAACAGGTATGCCTGTATCGCCTTGTGTTGGTTTTGATAAAAGTGTCATCGAGCAATTAGGTATTTATGAATTAACGATTAGCGTAGTCGAAGCGGGTACGACCTGCCCCGTCAATCGCGGTTCGGTAACGGTCAACGACCAAATTAGCGACAAAGGCGATATGCCCGAAACGATGGAATTCACCACTAATTCCTTCAATTATATCATTCAAGCAGGTAATCCGAATATCATTTATCCTTATTTAAAAAATCTAACGATTAGTGTAACCGATACCTTCGATCAAGTTGTTAATCTCAACTTGGAAGCACTCGTCACGGGCGCACGTCCGCGTCAGCAAAATTTTACGACGCAGTCACCCGAAGTGCCTTTGTTGATACTCCGCGATCCGCCAGGCGATGCGAGTTACAGTACTTGGGAAACCAGTAAAACGACTGAAACCGCAACTCGTTTTTACACCCAAGACGGCGAAACCAATAGTAACTGGAATACCACGCGCCTCGGCGTAGAACTCAGCGTAGGCGCAGGTGGATTTGTTTCCATTAGTAGAAATGACGCGGTTTGGTCAGACACAGGCGGTTCGCACGAAACCATTGCGACCAATACCGATAGTGAAGAAATGATTTTGAGTATGACCACCAATCAGTCCTTTCAAACGCCCGCTGGACCAGAGTTTACAGGTTCGGAAGGAGATTTATTTGTTGCGACTGCCTTGAATTTTTCTTACGCCATTGCGGACGAAATTCTTTTTGATGAAAATCAATGCGAAGCCTTTCCTTCGAAGTCGCTGGTTTTAGCCAAGAAGGGATTAGAAACCACCGTAATTTATACCGAAAAAAGTATCAATGAAACCATTATCCCTGGTCTGGAATTGCTCCGTGATCTAACGACCGATCAAGGCGATATTGATAACTACAATAATCAAATTGAGGCATGGAATCAAATGATTCAACTCAACGCAGATTTAAAATCCGCTTCCATTTTTGATAAAAATGTAGATTTCTTTGGTGGTTCAGAAATTGAAGAATCTTCTACCTCTACTTCTACCAAATCGGCAACAGTAGAGTTTGCCATGGAAATTAACAAAGCCGTCATCAAAGAAATGGGTTTCAATGCCGCTGGAACGGGAAAATCGGGTGGCTCGTTGGTCAATTTCAAAATGGAATCAGGCAAATCCAAGACAACGACTACGACCAATAGTGTTACCACTGGTTTTCATTTAGAAGATGGCGACCCGGGCGACCGCTTTGTTTTTGAAGTCAGAACTGATCCTGTTTACAAAACGCCCGTTTTTAAACTTTTAGGTGGACAAAGTAGCTGTCCCGTCGCACCGGGAACAAATGCACGAGATGCGGTAAAATTGCGCGTAGGCAATCCAATTGTCGCGGGCGTAAATCCAACTGGCGCAGCCGCTTTTTCTTTCTACGCAGGTAACATCAGCGAATCCAACGAGACGCGCAGTGATTATTTTTTAAAAGTAAAAGACGGTTCTAATTCGGGGGGCGCACTCGTCAAAATTAGCGGTAGTCCTTTTGTTACGCCCATCCCAGTTGGTGACGTTACG
>JBGCES010000074.1:0-7104 GCA_045106545.1 Saprospiraceae bacterium | reverse complement strand
CAGAAATCCACTTTGAGTTGGAAATTGTAAAGGACGATTATCAGTAAATGTCAAGGGTAGATTTGCATACAAATGCCTTTCAGGGGTGATACTTTTTAAAATTTTCAATTTTCGCAAATATTTGCTTTGTAGCTTACTACGCGTTTGTTCTGAAAATCTTAAATAGGTTATCAGTTGCCAACTTAAACTTCCATTGATACCTCGATAAGTTGGCACATTTGGATAAATATTATCAAATTGATATTCATAAACCTGACCTGCTTTCCATTGCATTCCTCTACCTAACAACATGTGTTTTAGCTCACTATCTCTTGCAGATAATTTTCCTCTTTGTTGATATTGAAGACGTATCTCAAAACTCTCAATCGCCAAATCAGCATTAGAGCGCACAACTACTCTACCACTAACGCCTTCTTGTAATTCATAAACCTTTTTCTCTTCATCTAAGACAATTTTAACTTCAATAAGATCCGCCATACTGTTCTTCAAATTGGTCATATAAATGGTTAATAATACCCCGCAAGTTATCGCCATATTGGCGCAATAGCTGTGCGGCGAATTGCGTATCAAATGTCACTGGTTTTGCGTCATTGGGAGATACGGCAAGTTGCAAACGTTGATTCAAAATAATCATTAAATCTGCCAATTGCAAGCCGCGAAAGTAAATGGTTTGATACGAGCGTTTTGCTATTTTAAATTCGTACCAACGGTTGTGGTGCGTAGTGAGAACAATAGTTGGGATAGAACGATATAACCGTTGACGTTGGGTAAAAGAAAGGGGATGAATGCTATCAATAAACAACACTTTGGTATCTTTTAGATTAGGTCGATCACCTCTATTTAAAAACCACATCGGATGCTGCGAAAAATATTGATGTAAAAAGGTAAGATGAGTCGTTTTGCCGCGTCCTTTTTTACCACAAAATTGAATAATGGTGGGCTTTTGTAATTGAATATCCTGCGCAACAGCTTTTATTTCTTTACGCGGTACAATAGCTCGTTCTATCTCCGAGGGAGTTAAACCCTGAAAGGGATTATGTTGAAATTTAACCTCTGAACAACTAGAAATAAACATAGGAAATAGGGGAACATTTTTCGCATTTATTAAACTTCAAAAGTAACTAATTTTTTTTGGCTACCAACACGAAAAACAATGACCACCACTGCCCATACTTCTCTACTCCACCAACTCGCCAATGGCGACATCCAACTTGTTTTGCAACGCCTACTTAACGAAAAACAGGCAATCTTAACCGCTACTCAACGGGAAACGGTCATTATTCAATCTGCAAAATGGCAGCAATTACAACAAGCAGAATTGCAAGGCGTACAATCCGCCGATCAAGTACAAATTGGGCGCAATCAAGTCATTGCTGCCCTAACCAGCATTTGCCAATCTTTATCGCAAGTTTCTAAAGGAAAAGAAAATTATACGACTATTATTCAGCGTTATCGCAATCGGTTTAAATCTACAGTTATCACTTTCGCACCGCATTTTACACAGAAAAAACTAGCGCAAATGCTGAAATATTTCGCTGAATGTGAGGTGATTATTCCTAAAACAGATGTGTTGTGCATGGCGGCGGATAGCGCGCTAGGCATTACGTCTGGTTTGCTTTTTACCAAAAAAGGCATTCATGTAGATCGGCACGGCGATAATCCTACCGCAGGTTTCATTAGCTACGCAGATATCGGTTCGGTCAAAACGGGACGTTACCTCCTGTTTTTTCATCAATTATATCTCAATGGAGAAGCGTTTCAGATTTTGGATGAGCAGATCGGTAAAGCGGATCGAGAATTGTTATTGACGATGATTCGGGAATTGGCAGGTCTCAAATAGGATTTGGAATTTTTTTTTAAAATCAAAATTAGCTTTCACAGGTTAAAAACCTGTGCTACATTACCCCTCAAAGTGCAAAGAAATCGTAAACGTCCGCGATAAAATTTTATCCAAAACGCTCGATTTTTCTAAGCGATCGTCATAAATCAGTACGTCGCCAATACCTTGAGAATATTTGAATTCAGGAGAAAAGATAAAGTAAGGAAAGAAAAACTGAATACCCGCACCGACCTCAAATGCGAAGTCAGTTGGTGCTATTTTTACGAGTTCATTGGCTTGTCGCGCCCGCGAATTCGATGCCACATCAAAGGAATACTTCACTCCACCGATCATGAATAAGCGCATATCTTTGTACGGTTCAGATTTGTAACGAATATGGAACGGCATTTCGACAAAAACGTGTTCAAAACGGCTGCGTTCTAGATCGTCAGTGCGGCGTTCCAGCGTATATTCAATACGGCGTTCAGCGAAAGATAAGGTCGGTAGAAAGCGAAAATCGAAGTAGTTTCCAACTTTCAGATTCGTGACAATTCCCAAATTAAATCCAGGTCCAGTTACTGCTTCCGCCGTATTGATGCTGTCGGACATGATGAAGTCCTTGGAACGCAAAATTTTAAAATTACTGGTATTGGAAGCCAACGTAATCCCAAAATAATACGGTTTCTGTTGGAAATCGAGGAAGTTATAGTTGCCCTTTGCGCGTTGCGCATCGGCACTGAAAGCTACTAAAAAAAACAAACCGCAGAGCAGCAAATGTCGCATGGAAAAATTTTAGAAGTCAGAAAACTGAGGACAGAAAATAGAAGTACTGTACTCAAAAACGCAAAGATAAGACGTTTTTCCACGCGATTTAGTATAAAATGGTTCTCTTTTTAATGTATATGTAAAGACAACTAAAATAATTAACCTTCGAAATGCAATGAAATAGTAAATGTTCTAGATAGAACCTTATCTAAAACGCTTGATGGTTCTAGGCGCTCATTATGAATTAACGAATTTCCAATTCCCTGAGAATATTTGAATTCAGGTGAAAAACTGAAGTAAGGGAAGAAAAACTGAATACCCGCGCCGACCTCAAAGGCGAAGTCAGTTGGTGCAATTTTGACAAGTTCATCCGCTTGCCGTACTTGTGAATTGGAAGCCATATCGAATGAATATTTTACTCCTCCAATCATGAACAATCGTATATCTCGATAAGGTGCTGATTTGTAGCGGAAATGAAATGGTAATTCTAGATTAGTATGATTGAAATTATATTTGAAAGGAATATTTGAAAATTGTGAATAATCGATACGTTGTTCAGTAAAAGATATAGTGGGCAATAGTCGGAAATCAATATAATTTCCAACTTTTAAATTTGCAATAATCCCCAAACTAAAGCCTGGTTGTTGCTCCCCTTCCACAGAAGAAATAGCAGTAGAAGTAATAAACGTTTTGGAGCGAAAAACTCGATAAGTATTTTGATTGAATGCCAATGTAATACCGAAATAATAATCTTTTTGCTGAAATGCTAAGTAATTTTGGTTAATACTTGTACGTTGAGCTGTTACGACTTGATTCGCAACAGAAATAAGGATAAGTAAAATGACTTGTCTAATAATTTTTTTGGGGAACAATCTATACTTAAAAAAAGTAAGCGGCGCTTTCATAATTACTGATGTAGAATGTTAAATAAATCATTGTGAACAATGGTTTATCTAACGTTTTACAAAAAGTAATCATTAAGGCTTGCTCGCACCTCGCCTCCAACACGTACATATTTTTTTTACAAACAAGAATGTCTATGCTCGATGTTGCTACTTATCACCTACATAAATCGAGCAAATGCCCGCTGTCAATTGCTGCTGTTGTTCATTTTTATAACCTGTTTTGCGCATGACTGCTAGGAAGTTTTCCCCGTCAGGGAACGCCTGTACCGATTCGTAGAGGTAGGTGTAAGCTTTGGGATCTTTAGAAGTCAGTTTACCGATATTGGGCAGGATATTTTTAAAATAGAAATTATAACCTTGTTTGAGTGGAAACATCGATGGTTTGGAAAATTCTAATACTACCAAGCGACCACCTGGGCGCAAAACGCGATTCATTTCGCGCATTCCTTTTTCCAGATTTTCAAAATTACGCACGCCGAATGCCACCGTGATCGCATCAAAGCTATTATCTTCGAACGGTAGGTTTTCGCTATCGCCTTGCGTTAATTCGATGATGTGATCGATCTTTTTATTCTCAATTTTAGTCTGCCCCACCGCCAACATTTCTTTGGAAATATCCAATCCGATAATTTTATCGGGCTGTAAGCGCTTCGCCATTTCGATAGCTACATCTGCCGTTCCTGTAGCTACATCCAAAATTTGTTTAGGCTGCAAATCCGCAATTTTACTAATCGCCTTTTTCCGCCAAATGGTATCAATACCCAATGACAAAACTCGATTGAGTAAGTCATATTTACCTGCAATGTTATCGAACATTTCAGTAACTTGTTGCTTCTTACTTCCTTCTTGTTGATACGGTTTGACTTCCATTTGTTTAGTTTTGAATGCATTCGGTAGAGACGTTTAATAAAATGTCTGTACACGAAACACCTGATGAATTATTCAGCTTCTATTAAACATCTATTTTCATAAATGGTTGTTAAGCCGCAAAAGTACAGCAGCAGGCAGCAATCGGACGTTTTCTAATGTTATTCCTACGTCAAAGAAAAAACAATCGCTTATTTTGTGATGCGTTTTTCTAACTTAAACTTTGGGAAGACTGTTGACTTGCTCGGGTGGAGCTTTCTGCTGAATGTCATCAACTTAAGCGATATCAGCTGTTCCTGAAGGGAACAAACTATGAATAGCCTCGGATGGAATCCGAGGTAAAGTAAATACAACGCTCCATTCATGACTTTGGAGGAGTCAAACTCCATATAAGTTCAACTCCTCCAGAGTTGTAAAACGACTTTCGTTAATCACCGTGGGTTGCACCCACGGCTATTCATAGTTCATCTACTTCGTAGATTTTCTTAAGTTGATGACATTCAACTTTCTGCTCCGTTTGAGCTTGCGACCTTGCTAAATCTTGGATAGAGTAGAAGCATGAACGTTATCAACTTAAGAATTTGAAAGCTGTGAGGGAGCAAAAAGCTCCGTCCCAGCCAGTCACTGTGACAACTAAAAACTACCAACTACTCATGGGTACGACTAAAACAAACTTATTCACCGAAGAACAAAATCGCATCGCGGTATTGGCGAAAGCCATCGGGCATCCTGCGCGAATTGCTATTTTGGAGCATTTGACGAAAGTAGAAGGTTGTTATTGTGGAGATTTGGTACAAGAGTTACCACTCGCACAATCAACGATTTCGCAACACCTCAAAGCGCTAAAAGAAGCAGGTATTTTATTGGGTGAAGTGACGGGTAAAAACGTTTGCTATTGCATCAATCCGATTGTATGGAAAGAAAGTGCGCAACTAATGATTGCCCTATTTGCTAAATATTCTGCGTTCCAAATCAGCGATTGTTGTTGAAAAGCAACCTTAAAAGGCAATAAGTCAATCATTTTTTTAATAAAACTTGCGTTTAACTTTTATTAATCGTAATATTGCGATATAAATATTAAACCTTTTTAAAGTAATAAATATGCAAACCCAAGAATTTCTCTCGATACTAAAACAAAATCCTAATAAAGAAATCGTTTTTGAATACGCTGCGGGGGAATTTGTCCCTAATGCTTACCACATTACAGAAGTGAAAAATGTACACATCGAATCGGTTGATTGTGGCGGTCGTCCTGATGAATATTATCAAACCGTAATTCAATTATGGATTGGTGAAACAGTGACGCAAGAACGCGCAATGACTGCCGATAAAGCCATGAAAATTCTTGATATTGTGGATAAAAAGAAGCCGATGCGCCGCGATACAGAGTTATTTTTTGAATACGGCTATGGCGATTTGCGCACTTCTAATTATCAGGTTGAAAACGTAGTCGAACTGGCAAACAAAATTATTTTGCAAATGTACGTTGCGCCGACGGTTTGCAAACCGAAATTTGAGTTGCAAATGGCAGGTTCGGATAGCAGTGGAATGTGTGCACCAGGTGGTGGATGTTGTTAATGAAAAAGTTATCAGTGAATCTAAGAAATAGCTTTAAATACCTGCAACGTCGGAAAGACGTTGTAGGTAGGCAGATTGCGATAAAATCAACTATGCGTTCACCTCTCTACATCTCCGATCTCGACGGAACTTTATTACATCCAAACGGGGATCTTTCCGCTAACTCTCGCACGGGATTAAACCAGCTCATCGAACAACCCGATTTCCATTTTACCATAGCTACGGGACGCGGATACTACTCTACGCGCCAAAAATTGGAAGGGTTAAATATTGAATTACCCATCATTGTCAGTAATGGCGCGTGTATCACGGACTTGCAGACTGGACAGCATTTATTGATAAATTCTATTCCTGCGTCACTCATTGCGGAATTGTATGAATTGATTCGTGCGCATCATTGTCAACCTTTAATTTCATCCAATGATGGACAGCAAGATCATTTGTATGCTCACGCTAACACGAATGAAGGCATCCGCTGGTTTCAAGAGGAGTGTGCGCAAGTGAAGGACAGTCGGTTGCGTTCTCCGAAATTGTACGAACGTGGTTTGACGGAAACGGTTACTTCGCTGACAATTATTGAGCAATTGCCGGTTATTGAAAAATTGCACGCCGCGATTGAAGCGCGTTATGCAGATATACTTTCTTTTCATTATTATGAAAATGCGTATTCACGAGGTTGGTATTGGTTGGAAATATCGAGTAAGGAGGCGAATAAAGGGCATGCGATTCAGCAGCTTTGTGAGTTGCAATTATTTGATAACCAAAAGCTTACCGTCTTTGGAGATAATACGAATGATTTGTCGATGATGCGAACTGCGCGACATAAAATTGCGGTAGAAAATGCCCATCTCGAAGTAAAAGCATTGGCTTCGCAAGTGATTGGGCATTGTGAGAATGATGCGGTTTTGAATTTTCTAAATGATCTTACCTCATAAATTGACATATGTCACATTTTTGATTGTTGATATGTATCCATATTGCTGACTATTGGCAAATACTGGTTTAGATAGTCCATTGGGTTTAGTGAAATTGAGCATCGATAAGCATGCTAATTTTTTCACTAAAACAATTTTTATCTATGCGTATTTTATTATCGTTTTTTTATTTAAGCATCACCCTTTCTCTTTTTGGACAAGTCATCACTACTGATTTTCAGTATCAAGTATGGCA
>JBGCES010000739.1:0-8800 GCA_045106545.1 Saprospiraceae bacterium | reverse complement strand
CATTTTGTGACGGTCTCTTTTTGCACTATACATCGTTAAAAAGCCTCGTCGTAAAAAGACTATGACTACGTTTTTTGCCTTGTCTAGCACAAAAATAGCCTCAGTCAAAAATGACGATTATTTCACGTTAACTACTTACTAAATTATCATATCATAAAAATAATTTTTTACGACCTAATAATGCTGTTTCGTTGTTGTATAGTAAATGATAAATCATGAGTGAAAAAACTATAGTGAAAAAAGCGGTGAAAGTTATTGATAATGTTGGCTTGGTTGAAATGTCTGAAGAATCAATTTTGCATACTGATGATAGTTTTCCTTTTCGTACGCAGCTCAGTTTTGTTAAGTTGATTGAATATTGGCAAGAAAAACAGGGAAGTGGGAATAAAGTAGAGGCGATATTGGCAAACGCTATCAACGAAGAGGTTAAGAAAGTACCTGAATTTACGCAGCCGATTCACTCGTCAGAGGTATTAAAAAAACACCGTAAGTTATTGGATTTATTACTTGCGGGTTTTATTCCTAACATCGAAATAGAGACCTATTTGGCGGCGGCAGCGGCTCCTTTTCGTCGCGAAGATTTCTATCGTACTCCTGCGTTAGAGCAACTGATTGACAATGAAGATTCGAATTATACGCTAGAGGAAAAATTTAACGTGCCTTTGCCGATTGACATCATTCGGGCTTGCTGCATGATATTAAATAAATTTTATGGACAAAATATCAACATCGATCCGCAGTATATTTTAACCGTCAAACCCAATCGTTGTGCGACGCTGCGCTATTTCAAAACGGCGCGTAATTATGATTTTATTGAAATAAAAAAAGTGAAACCGTTAGCAGATATTGCGCAAGCAGATATAGATCGATTGTTTAATAATATTTATAACGTTAATTTATGGTTAGAAATCATCCCTGTCGATCGTTTTGAATTTCATGGATTGCTCGTCACGCAGTTTGTCGATATTACCGAAGAAGAGGCGTTATCTCGTTTGAAGCATTTGCTGCTGCAAAAACATGCCCTAGTAGAAAAAGAAGATGTACAAAAGTTACAAGATCAATTGCGCATATTTTTTGGATTGCGAGAGTTACGTTTGGGTATTACGGCAGTGGATTATCCGTTAGAATTTTCAGTTGCTCATCAGTACAAAATTCGCCATGATTTTTTGGCAGATAAGTATGAACAGTTAATTGGCGATCACGCTCGTAATTCGATTTATGAAAAGGCTTGCCGCTTTAATAAATCGCTATTAATTGAAGACCTTACTAAAATAAAGAATCGAACGGCTATCGAAGATGATTTGATTGAACAAGGACTGCGTTCGATGATGATTATTCCACTATCGCGTGGCGAGGATCGGATCATTGGTTTGTTAGAAATCGGGTCACCATATCCTTACGAACTCAATAGCTTTCGTGAATTAAAATTCAATGAAATTATCGGTCTATTTCGGATGGCAATTGAACGGGGACGAGACGAGATTGACAATAAAATCGAAGCCATTATCCGCGAAGAATATACCTCTCTTCATCCCACGGTAGAATGGCGATTTGTGGAAGCCGCTTACGATTTATTGAGTCAGCGCGAATTTATAGGAGAAGAAAAAATGGCGCAATCCATCGTTTTTCGAGATGTGTATCCACTGTATGGGCAGGCGGATATCGTCGGTTCTTCTATCATTCGTAATGAAGCGATTCAGGCTGATTTGTTGAATAATTTGAATCAGGTTCGTCAGCTATTGGAAGAAGCACACCGCCGAATTGGTTTCCCATTAATTGATCAATATATTTTAAAATTAAAAAAGACATTACTGCAATTAGAAGATGGTATTCAGTCTAATGACGAATCGGATGCACTGGAGTTAATTCATTCGGAGTTGCATCCTTTTCTGGTACGTTTGCAACTAGAGGACGATGCTTTAGGTGAAAAAATCAAGGTGTATTTCACCAAATTAGATACAAAGTTGGGCGTCATTTACGATAAGCGAAAAGCCTATGAAGATAGTGTAGCAAAAATTAATAAAACCATCGGTCGCGACCTCGAAAAAGCCGAAGCCGAAGCTCAACAGATGCTTCCGCATTATTTTGAAAAATATAAAACGGATGGGGTAGAATATGAAATCTATGTCGGACAATCCTTATTAAAAACTGACCAATTTAGCCCTATTCACTTACGTAATTTGCGGTTGTGGCAATTGATTACGATGTGTCAACTCACTTGTCGAGTGGAAGAATTGCGGGAAAAATTACCGATTCCGCTCACGACTGCACAATTGATTTTCGTTTATAACACTCCTATTTCTATTCGTTTTCGGATGGATGAAAAGCGTTTTGACGTAGATGGATCGTACAATGTACGCTACGAAATTATTAAAAAACGTATTGATAAAGCGCTCATCGAAGGAACGGATGAACGCCTTACGGTAAGCGGCAAAATCGCGATTGTTTATACGGCAGAAAAAGATAAATTGGAGTATTTGGAATACTGTGATTATTTACTTCATAAGGGATACATCACGGATGAAATCGAGGAACTATCGCTTTCTGCATTGCAGGGCGTACAAGGACTAAAGGCGATCCGAGTGACTGTCAGTCAAAACCAATTATGAACATAAATGAAGACGGTGTGAAGTTTAAATTTGCCGCTGATTTCATGTCGTGATTTAAGTTGCGCTTATGAACGAATTGTCACCATTCAACCATTGAACAATTTTGTCAATCCACTTACTCTATGCTGATTAATAATCAACCTTACCGCACTATTTGGCTCAAAAGCTCCACTTGTATTCAAATTATCGATCAGCGCAATTTGCCGCACGAGTTGGTTATTGAAAATCTGACTAATCTAGATGAGTTTGCGCGGGCGATCCGTGAAATGCACGTGCGTGGTGCGCCTTTGATTGGCTCGACAGCAGCTTATGGTATGTACATCGCAGCGCTGAATGCGAATGCGGAAAGTATTGATAATCAGTTGCTTGACGCAAAAAAGATACTGGATGCGACTCGCCCGACTGCGGTAAATTTGATGTATGCCACCGATCGAGTACTACGCGCTACGCAGACGGTAAGTGGCAAGGTTGAGAAAGTAAAAATAGCACTTCAAACCGCCCACGACATCACAGAAGAAAGTGTCGCACACTGTCGTGCAATCGGTGAATATGGCTTGGAAGTAATTAAAAAAGTCGCTGCCCAAAAGCCTAATGAACCTGTCAATATTTTGACTCATTGCAATGCGGGATGGATGGCGTGCATTGATTACGGCACGGCAACTGCGCCGATTTATGCCGCCCACGCGGCGGGTATTCCCGTTCACGTGTGGGTGGATGAGACGCGTCCGCGTAATCAAGGCGCGCGCATCACGGCTTTTGAATTACAACAACAGGGCGTACCGCATACCGTAATTCCCGACAACGTTGGTGGTCATCTCATGCAGCACGGCATGGTGGATTTGTGTATTGTCGGTAGCGATCGTACTACTCGTTGTGGCGATGTAGCCAATAAAATCGGCACTTATCTAAAAGCACTGGCAGCGAAGGATAATAACGTCCCTTTCTACGTCGCGCTGCCGTCTTCTACTTTTGATTTTACGCTAAGGGATGGCATCAAAGAAATTCCGATTGAAACGCGCGGTTCGGAAGAGGTCAAATATATGCAAGGGCTAACCGAGGAAGGAACATTGACAAAGGTATTAATCACACCCGCTGAATCACCTGCCTTGAATTACGGTTTTGATGTGACGCCCGCGCATTTGGTGACGGGACTGATAACAGAAAGAGGAATTTGTCAGGCGAGTGAAGCGGCGATTAGTGAGATGTTTGAGGAAAGGTAAAATTAATGCGGCAAGCCGCAAATCAGTACATATGAAATGAAACACCTAGGCAGATAGGACACATAGTTTTTTGCTTAAATCTATGTGCCTACTGTGTTTAAAAAAAATGTGTTCAAATCCGCTGCATAAACCCCTCCCGATAACTTATCCCAATCGGCAAGGTTTTACCCGCAATTTCCACCGCCGTCTGATTATACGTTTGTAAATGCGCCAACGCAATCGCGAACGAACGATGAATGCGTACAAATTGCGCATCAGGCAACTGTTTCAGCGTCGAACCAATATTACCTTTGACCACCAAACGCTCCGTGGAAGTATGGATGCGGGTATAATCTTTTAGACTTTCGAGGTATAAAATATCGTTGAGCAAAACCTTGTGATGCGTCCGCCCGACATTAAAAAAGTAATGCTCGTCGGGTGGGGGCGGAGTAGGGGACACGTTTTCCGCGACAGCGGTCTGCATGCGACTATTATAGCGATCCACGGCTTTCAAAAAACGATTGAACGCGATGGGTTTTAATAGATAATCAATAATGTCTAAATCGTAACCATCGAGCGCGTATTCGCGGTAAGCGGTGGTGAGAATAATAGCTGGCGGTTGCTGTAAGGTTTTAATAAAATCAATGCCATTCAGAACTGGCATTTGAATATCTAAAAACAGCAAATCAATCGTTTCGTTTTTTAAAATATCAAAGGCTTTGACTGCGCTTTGACTCGTTGCTACGACTTCCAATTGCTCGATCATACCCGCGTAGGTTTTGAGCAAGTCAAGTGCGGGCGGTTCGTCATCAACGATAAGGCAGCGGATTGGCATAGTAGAGTTTGTAGTTGGAAGTTTTTAGTTGGTAGTCGCACTAACGTCCGCTGTCTTTCCGACAGCGCACGTTTTATTTCATAACTCTACTGAAACACACCAACTTTTAGTTCAGTACGATTAGTCACTTTGGCGGGCGTTAAAATAATGGAAACATTAAAATCTCGCGGTCGGTCATCAATTTTTAATTCATGCGAATCGGGATAAACCAAATTCAACTGCCGTTTAATATTACCTAAACCTATCCCATCTTTATACGCATCATTCAACTCGCCCTGATGCTGACTTTTCGTATTCCAAACGTTGCAATAAATCGTATCATCGGGCGTAGTAATATCGATCCGAATTTCGGGTTCATCAATATCGCCACTCGCGCCGTGTTTAAATGCATTTTCGACTGTAGAAAGTAGCAATAGCGGCGTAACGGGCAGCGATAAATCGCCTTGTACATTAAACTCCACGCGCAGCCGTTCACCATAACGAATTTGCTCCAATTCGATAAAATTTTCGATCACCTGCACTTCTTCACTTAGCGGGACATATTTTCGCTGACTGCGATACAAAACATAATCCAAAATGCCCGACAAGCGCATAATCATATCGGGTGCTTTAGGCGATTGTGTAACGACGTAGGAATACAAATTATTCAACGTATTAAACAAAAAATGCGGATTGATTTGCGCCTTTAAAAACTTCAATTCCGTATTTACTTTTTCGTTTTCTAATTGCTGCAAACGTTCCAATGCCTTACGTTGTTCCTGATGTGTTTGCCAGCCTAAAATGGCGATAGCGGGGGTGTAATAACGCACCGTTTTAACGATGTAAGCACCCAGCGTTAAAAACGGAATATCCTCATCTCCGCGTCCCGCCATTTCATCCATCCACAAAATGCCATTCATTCGACAAAAAGCAGCAAAAGCCAATGCCGACAGCGCAAGGCTGATTCCAAAAGCGACCGTCTTCCCTTTTTTATACAAATAAGGAATCTGCACGTATTTCAACAGATAATACGCCGCCATAAACATACTGACATTGACGATATTGAACTGGGCAATCATGTATAAGTCATCATTGCGATAGGCAACCATATAAGTATAGACGATGTAAACGCCTATCCAAAGCAGGATATGTTGAAGTATTTTCGGCATACAACAAATATAAATAATCGGACGCGCCCGCGCTCGTTTTATCTACGTTTGGGCGATAAGTGTATACGTTTAATTGATTTATCGCACAAATTGCGGGTTTCGTCGCCCAAAATCGGACTTAGCGACTATACTTATACGCTTGTCCGCTGTTCCTCTACTTTCCTGAATTGGCGTGGAAATGCGCTTTAGATTTGTAGCATATTCTTTTAATAGAAGCGAGAAAAGAGACCGTTTCACTGAGAGAAGTGAGAAGCCGTGCTTACGTTTACTAAACTTTCAAAGTTTAGTAAACGTATTCAAATCTCTCTTCCCTCATCTCTTCTCCCTCTTCCAAAACAAGACAACTATGCGTTTCCTTTCCATTCTTTCATTTGTGTTATTCACTCTATTCTTAAATGCCCAAAGCGTCAGTCACCACACCGCAACCATCAAAGCCGATGGCGTATTGGACGAAGCCGTTTGGCAACAAATTGAGCCGCTCAGCGGATTTCATAATTTCTTCCCCATCAATGACGGATTGGCGGCGATGGATACGGAAGTACGTATTTATCAGGATGGAAAATATTTGAATATTGCTTTTACTTATCAAGACACATTAGCGGATGTGCGCATCAGTAGTTTGAAACGCGATAATTACGCTGCAGGATTTCATTATAGTGATTGTGTAGGCGTAGTGATTGACCCATATAACAATCAAAATCGCGGTTATTTATTTTCCTTGAATGGAGCAGGTTCGCAATTAGAAGCATTGATTGCCAATTACGATAATGAAGATTTGAGTTGGGATGCAATTTGGACGAGTGGGGTAGGCGTGGAAGGTAAGACGAAGGTGTATGAAATGCAAATTCCGCTGAGTGCGATTAGTTATGATGCGAACGTGAGCGAGTGGAGTTTTCAATTTTATACGCGGGATGCGAAGGATCGGATGTACACGGTTTGGAATAAATTTGAACGTGGATTTTTGCAGTACGATACGCGTTTTTTGAAGAAAATGACAATGGAAAATCTGCAACCGACCAAAACGGCGCGGACGATGCTAATTCCTTCATTGACAGCGGGTTATCAGAAGGATGTAGTTGAGAATACGAATCAATCAAATCTACAACCGAGTTTAGATTTACAACAAAAGATTGGTGATGGCTTGCGTTTAGATCTCACTTTAAATCCTGATTTTTCGCAAGTGGATGTGGATCAGCAAGTGACCAATTTGACGCGTTTTAATATCGTCTTCCCCGAACGTCGTAATTTCTTTATTGAAAATAGTGACATGTTTACCACGCTGGGCGCAGCGAGTAATATCAATCCGTTTTACTCGCGTTTTATCGGTGCGGATGAAGACATTTTATTAGGTGCAAAACTGTCGGGTAACGTCTCGCCCAATACGCGCATTGGCATCTTAAATGTACAAAGTAAAAAAGGCGATTCCGCTACCGCGCAAAATTATACCGTCGCTTCCATTAAGCAGCAATTTAATCCGATTATTAACGCTACGGCTTACCTCGTCAACCGCCAAGCGACGACCGTAGAAGACGACCAAGCAGATTACAATCGCGTAGCGGGTTTGAAAGTAAATTATCTTTCTAAAAATCGAAAATGGTCGGGTTTTGCGACGGGCAGCGGGAGTTTTAATGATGGCATCAAGGGCAATAATCAAGCGTTTTCGATTGAAAATAACTACAATACGCGGACGCTGTCGTTTAGTACTAAAGTAAATCGAGTAGGTGAAAATTACTTGACAGATGTGGGTTTTGTACCACGAATTTACAATTTTGATGCATTGCGTGGCGAGACGATTCGCGCAGGCTATACGGAACTAGTACAAAGCGTTTTTTATCAACATTATCCCAAAAACCAAGACAAAATTCAGACTTTTCGTCCGTTAAATTTCCGCATCAATAACTACTGGAACGACAATGGCGAGCGTTTTGAAACGAAATTATTTTACAATACTGCCCTCTTTTTTGCCAACCAAATGTCGGTTTATATCAATACCTACCACGACGATATTCAATTACAATACGCCTTCGATCCGCTCCGCAATGGCGAGTTTATTCTACCCGATAATTATAAAAACAGCGCCGTTCGCCTTGGTTACAATAGCGATTATACGCGCGACTTTTACGGTTCGGTGACGGCGCAACTAGGAACGTTTTTTGGTGGAAACCGTACCCGTTATAGCATAACGACTGGCTACCGTTTGCTCCCCGTGATGAGTTTGGAATTAAATTACGAATACAACACGCTGAACTTCTCCGAGCAAGGCAATCGCAATTTGCATTTACTAGGTCTGACGACCGAAGTATTCTTTAATAATGCGCTGAATTGGACGACTTACGTGCAGTATAATCAGCAGATTAATAACTTCAATATCAACTCGCGTTTGCAATGGGAATATCAACCGTTATCGTTTGTCTATTTGGTCTTTTCGGATAATTATAATTCGGTGTGGGAGCGAAAAAATTGGGGCGTTTCGTTGAAGGTGAATAAACGGTTTCAATTATAGAAAAGAGGACAGAAGACAGAGGACAGATCGCTGCGCTGACAGAGGACAGACCGTTTCACTGTCAGATCGTTCTGCGAACTGTCAGATGTCAGACGGGTAAATCTGACAGCCGTTAGGCGATCTGACAACGAAGTGATCTGTCCTCTGTTAGCGCAGCGGTCTCTTACATCCCCTCAATATACTTCCCCAACGCCTGCCAAATCTCAAAATACTCCTTGATG
This sequence comes from Saprospiraceae bacterium, assembly GCA_045106545.1. GTDB lineage: Bacteria > Bacteroidota > Bacteroidia > Chitinophagales > Saprospiraceae > JBGCES01. The sequence goes on along the minus strand of JBGCES010000739.1, from coordinate 285 downwards.
CCATCATCGTCATGCAGGTCAGAATTGATCACCAACGTTCGTCCCATATTTGTTTTTGGGTCAAAAAACATAAAGGACGTAATGCCCGGATCACCACCCGAATGACCGATAAAATCTTTGGGTGTTAAACCCATAAAAATGCCATAGTCATATTCATCATTAAAGGAGTATTTGGTGTTGCGTTCCTCAAAGTGACTATCATCTAATCTGCCTCGGAAGATTTGCGCATAAGACTCCGCCGACAGTAGCGTACCGCGTCCATTTTTACCTTTGATGACTTCCATC
>JBGCES010000738.1:0-2206 GCA_045106545.1 Saprospiraceae bacterium | reverse complement strand
TGGCTCTTCTGTTCCTACTTCAGGCGATCCAGGCCAACAAACTACGCCGACAATCGCCTGTACATGATAAATATCGCCGTTGGTAAGTTGCGCAGCGAGCTGTAAACTTGTTCCGATAAAAAATATGAGCAGAGGCATAATTGTCCATAATTTTTTGGTCGAAAAAAAGGAGGTGCATAATTTTTTCATGAGTTAAAATTTAAACGTTAGGTAAATTAGAATTTTCGATTTGGGCAATACAATATGAGCTTGCTACATGTCCAGTACATGCAAAGTAGATGTTGTATTAAATGCTACCGTAATCGGAAATTCTTTCGGTTTTTTGATAGGATAAAGTTGCCCTCTTTTTTAATAAAGTACCCGCACTTATTTCCCAAATATTAGCACAAAACGTACTTTGAAGTCGAAAAATGTTAGCACAAAATCATCAATTGGTGATTAATGGGTTAGTTTAAATACTTGATAATCAATTATTTATTCATTTGATTGGGTGTTTTTCCATAAGCCGCTGCAAATACCCGACTAAAATAACTTGGATTGTCAAATCCCACTTCATAAGCCACTTCCGATACGTTTAAATTGCTTCCACTCAATAGCAATTCCTTCGCGCGTTCCAGCCGATAATCACGTAAATAAGCGACGGGCGTTTGATTTGTCAATGCCTTTAATTTGCGATAAAACTGCTGACGCGAAAGCTGTAATAAATTTGCCCATTCGGGAATGGTAAATTCGGAATTTTGATAATGCGCTTGTAAGCAGTTTTGTACTTTTTCGATAAAGATCGCTTCGGCGGTTTTGGGATTTGTAATCTGAGCGGCGGTGGTGTATTTTTCTTGTAATTGGCGGCGCGTTTGGAGCATTTGCTCGATGCGGACAAATAACTCTTCCTGCTCAAAAGGCTTCATCAAATAGGCATCTGCACCTTTTTTCAAGCCTTCAATTTTGCTCATCTTAGTTGCTTTGGCGGTCAACAGAATGATCGGAATGTGATTGGTGCGTTCATCATTTTTTAAGGTTTCTACCAGTTCAAATCCATCCTTGCGCGGCATCATCACGTCGCTTACGATGAGGTCGGGAATTTCCGCAATCGCTTGTTCAATTCCTTCCTGTCCGTCCATTGCCACTTGGATTTGATAATGCGGTTGAAGAATCGATTGAATGTATAAAACGACATCGAGGTTATCCTCTACGATCAGCAATTGTTGTAAGCTATCCAATGACTCAGTTAACGGACGCACTAAGGGCTGCGAAGGCATCTGAATCGGGTCAATTGTAGTCGGCGTAGAAGCTACTTCAGGAGTCGCAATGCCGGTATTGCGAATGGGCAATTTTAAAATAAAAGTCGTTCCTGCGTCGATTTCACTTTGCACCTCAATCGTACCTTCCAATACCGCGACCAGTTCTTTGACTAATGCTAATCCAATGCCTGTACCTTGCGCTTGCTGATTATTTTCGATTTGATAAAACCGATTAAAAATATGTGGCAAATCGGCGGCGGCAATACCAATTCCGCTGTCTTTTATTTTGATGACTAATTGCTCGTCGATGCGCGTCAAATGCAAAACGACTTTGCCGTGCCGTGGCGTGAATTTGATGGCATTGGATAGCAAATTGGCTAAAATTTGTTGCAATTTGGATTCATCCACATCCATTTCTAACTGATTTACTTCGCTGTAAATCAGTAGTTTGATGTTTTTATTTTCGGCAAGTGACTCAAAAGACTCACCTAAATATTGAATAAAACCGATGACTTCTTTGGTCACGTATTGCGGGCGGATTTTCTGTGCATCTAGTTTGGATAAATCTAAAATTTGATTGATGAGTTGTAATAGTTTTTGTCCATTGCGTTCCACTAAATTCAAACCATTCTGAATTCTATTTTGCTCTTTGTCGCTGCTTTTACTAATCCAACTACCCGTTTTAAGTTGCTTCAGCATGCCTAAAATAATCGTCAACGGCGTGCGAAATTCGTGGGTGATATTGGTATAAAAACGACTCTTGACCTGATCCAATTCTTGTAAACGTTCCGCTTCCGCATGTTCCTGTTCTTTAATCAAATAAAATAGAAAAAGTGCCAATTTTACCTTTTGTTTTTCCTTCTCGTTGACCAATTGTTTATAACCTAAACCCAACGAAAAACAGATTACTTCCAAAATTGAACCCGATTGAAAACAAAACAAAAATGCGCCACTGCGTCCGTATTTGG
>JBGCES010000737.1:0-4999 GCA_045106545.1 Saprospiraceae bacterium | reverse complement strand
CCAATGGTTTTCGCTATGTCCGTCCGCATAAAAGTTGCCTGAATAAGGCACTGGAATATGCCCCAAAAGCATGACGGCCGTTAAATCATCGGTCTGCGAATTTATAGTACGAATTAAGTTTTTAACATTCGGAACAGATGCGTTACGATTTACTTTTGCTTCTTTTACGCGCCAACCATCTGCTCGAAAATCATTTTGTAATTGCGTAATTTCCGTATTCAAACTATCCATAAAAAGATCGTCGATTAGTAATAAAATCGTTCCGCGATATTCGATGGGTGCTACGTCAATTCCCGTTTGAATGAAACCGTATTTCGCTCGTTCTGCGAGATTAGTACGTGGTTCGCCTGAGTCGATAATGACTTCGCCCGTTTGGGTATTTTTTAATGACCACCACGTATTATTGGGCAGCATATCGGGTGTGATTTTTATCATAATCTCCTCACAATTATTTGCGTTTCCGCAAACCGTAAAATTATGATCTTTAATAAATCCAAAATCCGCTCCCGCTGCATATATTTCATCACAACCCCGCACTTCATAATTCCCAAAACCAAAATTACAACACAAACCGTCACCAAAAACATTGTTAACGGTAAAGGTCAATTCCGTCCCGCCTACAACACAAACCGTATCTAAAATATCTTGCCAACGACGTTTAAAAAAGGCGTATTCATACGCTACACCCACCTCTACTTCCGTATCTATCCACTCCGTTGCCTGCCACGGCAGTACGGCGCGTGGTGTGCCCCAGTCGGCTGCGCCTGGCGTTTTCCTATAGATAGTATAATCGGGTCCCGACCAGTCCCATACCCACGAAAAATTAATCTGCGGTGGATCGTTTTGTACGGTTGAACTAACTTGTACGGAACGTTCGAGTGGCCCTTGCGCAATTGCATTAAAAGTTAATGCAGTAAATAGGAAAAAGAGGCAAAAAGAGCGACGTGATAAATAGTGATATTTTTTAATGTAAAATGTAAAACCGCAAAATAATAAATGTAAAAGTAGAGCGGCGTGTACAATGTGTGTACGACAAAAGCGAAAGACTTCTACATTTTTCATTTTACCTTTAGAATTAATCTTCTCTTCTTCAAAAAGGGATAAAAACTGTCGTTTTTGTCGATTTGAAAGCGTTGTTTCTTTAGCTGGATTATATTTTAGTAATTGCATTTGCTTTGGTATAAAAAATGGATATAAAATGAGGAGGGCATCAAATTAAATGATACGCAGATCAGAGACACCTGCGGTAGAGACGTTACATGTAACATCTGTATGGTGTACTATCTGTTCGATAGATTGTGTCTGATAAAACGGGAGGGAAATAGAATGCTAAATTAACGAATTTGTGGGAGAGGTCGTTAAAAAAATGAGTCATTGAAAATTAGCTGACTTCTTTTAGTGCGAGACTCACAATATAACCATTTATATCTGTGAATGTCCATAAATCAAATGTGCCGCTGACTAGACTCGCGCGTTCGCCCGTAGGTGCGACAACGGTTTGTGATTTCGAGACATCGACTTTACTCAATTCATCGACTAAACCCACACCCGCAGCTTTTAATAATGCCTCTTTGCGTGTCCAATAAATAAAGAAAGTAGTGGCCGGTTCGGGACTTTGATTAATGAGATACAACTCGCGGTCGGAGAAATAATATTTCGCAATAATTTGGATATCAACCAGCGGATTAACTTTTTCTATATCAATCCCTAAGTGCGATTCACGCTGGGTCGCTCTCTCTTCCGATTGATCGACCGCTACTAATACTTTCGATCCCGCGTGACTGACATTAAAATCGACGTAAGTATTCGTATTTTCTAATTGTGGTTTGCCATGTACCCCTTTACCAATGATTAAACTTTGCGGACTTTGTCGTAACTGCTTTCCCAGTAGGCGACGTAAATTTCCACGCGCAACTACACTCAACAGTTTGTCCTTTTTTTGCCGATACCGCTTTACTTTCGCGCATTCCTCGTCGCTCAATAGTTCGTTCAATTTTGCTAAATCTGCGTGGGTATAATCGGTCACATCCGTACTAAATAGCCGCACTTCAGCGAGCGAATCGGGCATCCGAAAAGGAACAGCATGGATATTGAGTGTCAGGGTATTCATAATCGCAAAGATGGGGAAAAATGGGTAGTTTGTAGTTATTAAATTGATAGTTTGTAGTTGCAATAAATTATTTTGCTTTGGGGGTGGTAGAGACGTTAGAGTGTAACGTATGTATGTGGGTATTTTTTGATCAATCACAAATTGTCTAAACGTAAAAAGCGGTCAATCAACTCCGTAGAATTGATTGACCGCTTTTTTATTTCATTGATTATCAATAACTTATATCAAGTAATCAATTAAAGATTTTGTACCGAATTTCGATCCGTGATGATGTCTTTTAATTCTTTTAAAAAGGCATATTGATGTGGCATCACTTTTTTAACTGCTTCTTTCACCGCAAAGAAAGTTCCTTTTTCCATTTTATCTTTAATACGATTCACATCTTCCAATAGAATTCCTTTCAAAGAAGGAATGTCATGCCAATCACCTTCCACTGCCAATGCTTGTACTTCCTCTCCATCTACTTTTTGAATCGCATCCAATTCAAACATCGCGTCACAATCTACGCAATCCATTGGTTGTGGATCGTTGAGTTTTCCTTGTGGAATTCCCCATTGTTCTGCATTCTGCTCGTCTTCATTTACCAAAAAGACTTCTAATCCTTTTTCTCTAATCCGGTAAATGATCAAATTCGCTTTTTCCGAAAAATTCATTGCTCAAATATTATATCGCAAATGGCAAAATTACCCAGCGTACGTTTGGTTCTCTATACAACAACCACTTTTTTAAAATGTTTCAAAAAAGATTGAAAGCATTTACATACATCTGATTAATACTTAAGTAGTTAACCTAAAATAATCGACACATTTTGTGACGGTCTCTTTTTGAACTATACATCGTTAAAAAGCCTCGTTGTAAAAAGACTACGACTACGTTTTTTGCCTTGTCTAGCACAAAAATAGCCTCAGTCAAAAATGACGATTATTTCACGTTAACTACTTAACAACAAATGTCGTGCTTTTTTCGGAGAAAAGGTGGCAGAATTTTTAAACAACTACGATGTCCAAGTGACTACAACGAATAAGTCTTCCGCTTTTTCTTCTTTTTTGCAGGAGGTAGTGGATTTCCTTCTTCGTCTAAACGCTCTGGAGCAGGAACAGCAGGTGGCATTTCAAAACCAAACCCTTGCATCATATCTTCCATTTGCGACATGTCAAGGTTTTGCATCATTTGCTGCATCATCTCCATCATTTCCGCCATGCCTTCGCCCCAATTTTCACGGTCGAGTTGCATATTTTCTAAATCCTGCATATCACCAAACGGCTGTACTAACATCGTATCCATTTTAAACATCATTCCGTCTTCGCCCAATTGATCAAAAAATGGCATTGCCATCTGATCCAAATCGCGGAACATCATCGTATCCATTTCAAATCCAAACGTACCGCCCATACCTTCGAGCATTTTTTGCAGATTCTCCTGCATATTTTGGTACTCTTCCTGCATTTTATCTCGATCTACGGGCGCATCGTTCTGCGCAGAAAGCGTTATGTTTCCAACAAATAGAATGGCTATCAATAAGATTAATCTTTGCATTGTATTATTATTTTTATGGTGCTTTGACCTTTAGTTTTGAAAAACTATAATTGGGACGTTTAGAATTAAATAGCGTCACGACTGAAAGAGTTTAGAAAATCTTAAATAGTTGCATCTAAATTCGCTTCTGATACCACACAAATGAATAGTCATACCAGTTTTTCTTATCTTTTTGATAATCTAGTCGCTTAATTTCTAGCCATTCTGTTTTGTCAATTTTTGGAAAAACAGCGTCGCCCACAAATATCTCGTGAATTTCAGTAATGATCAGTTCATCAGCATCAACGATAGCTTGTCGGTAAATTTCAGCACCACCCAAAATCATTAATTCTTTCGCTTTTTTGGCTTCCGCCAATTCATATGCGGCTGCCAACGAATGGGCCATATGTACCTTAGGCGTTTCAACTGGATAATCCTTCTGCCGCGTAACGATAATACTTCCCGCCCCGCGAAAAAAAACGTCTGAACCCTGATCCGATTCATAAGATTTGCGTCCACTAAGTAGCCATTTGTTTTGAATCGTCGTATAGAAATGTTTTAAATCGGCAGGAAGATGCCAAAGCAAATTACCGCCATCGCCGATGACGTTGTTGGAAGATTTTGCAGCAACAAGGATTTTTTTCATAGAAACTAAAATGATAGTTGGAATGGATTGATGATCAGATTAACGCATAATCCCACAAGTCTAACCATCGTTTTTTACCCATAGCGTAATAGCTTTGGATTTTTCACCACTGCGTTTTCAGCTAACGGAAAAGATTGCCGATACTGGTTTCCTAAACGGTCACGATAGTCTATTTCTAACGTTAAATCTTTAGCAATACGGGTTTGAGGTTTAGATTCAAGCAGAAGGCGGGTACTTTTAGCATTGTCCAATTGTTGTCCTTTGAGCCAATTTTTAATTTGGATATCGTAATGATTTTTGAATTGCAAATGATCGATAAACGCAACTTCACCTTGGTTAATAATCTTAAAAGAAGCATCGCGACCAAGTGGCGCAATTTGCCAATTACTAACCTGTAAAGCGGGCGCATTCTCGCGCGCTTTAGCCCGTTTTTGACTTCGATTAATTGTGATGACTAAAATGATTAGCAACAAAAGGGCAACGATGCCTCCAATAATCCATAATGGATCAATGGGGGCAGTAATTTCTGCTAATTGAGCATATAATTCTTCCATAAAGAAAAGATAGTTTGGTAGCGAGTTGGGGCTTAAGTAGTTAACCTAAAATAATCGACACATTTTGTGACGGTCTCTTTTTGCACTATACATCGTTAAAAAGCCTCGTCGTAAAAAGACTACGACTACGTTTTTTGCCTTGTCTAGCACAAAAATAGCCTCAGTCAAAAATGA
>JBGCES010000736.1:0-3022 GCA_045106545.1 Saprospiraceae bacterium | reverse complement strand
ACTCTATCAGCACGTAACCCTCTTCTCGAACTTTTCTCATTACTCTATAGTCTTTAGTCTCTCCCTTGAAGTAAAGTTCTACATCAAATATAGGTTTTCGTAGATCCACTACGCCGTCTTTAGGTTTTTCTAAAAAGTAGTTAATTTGATATGTCTCCCCCTCTACAAAAGTGTAAGGTTTCATTAACCTTGCTATACAAGAATACTCAATTCCATCTACAAAATACTTAAAGAAACTATGCCCTGTTTTCTTTTTTAAGTAAAGTTGACCAATAACAGACTTTCCTTCTTTTAGTATTTCTTGTTCTTTTTTATAGGAATACTGACTTGATAACCATACACCTACAATAAAAGCAGAATATGCTAGTATTTTTAATATATCTCTAATACTTTTTTTCATAGAAAGTCAACATTTACACGACACATAAACACACTAGTCGGAGACGCAGCGCGAGCAAGCCGAGCGATTACATCAAAAATGCAACCGTCCACCGTCCACCTTCTACCGTCCTCCGTTCAAAATCTACCGCGCCGTCGTCTTACCACTATACGCCTTACCATTCACTAAAATCCGATAAACATACGCACCCGCCGCTAATCGACCCATTCGATTGGATTTGAAAGGATATTGATAAGTACCAGCCAATTGTCGTCCGCGATAGAGGTTTTCGACGGGCTGCCCCAAAATGTCAAATATTTCTACGCGCACCTCCGCAGCAACGGGTAATTCATAATAAATATTAATTCCACCGCTTGCATCATAACGCGCTTCGTGACGCATAAAGGGCAATTCGGTATAATCCGAAAAAATGCCCGTCGCCATACACGAAATACCTAAATCCATGCGTGGAAAAACTTCGCCCATCACGCCATCTACGGTATTGGGACTGAGACATAGCCAGTTTTCTAAAACCGTTGCGTAAACGGCTCGAAAATCCGTTGAAAAAGTCAGGTTGCCATTGCCATCGGTATTATTCAAATCTGGTCGGTCGCCAAGCATTCCATTGCCATTCAAACCTCCACCGAATAGCATTAAAGGTGCTGCCGCACCGTGATCCGTTCCGTTGGAACTATTTTGCTCGATCCGTCGCCCAAATTCCGAAAAGGTCATGCACAGCACATCTTCTTCGCGTTGTCCCGCTGCCAAATCTTCATAAAAGGCTTTGATGCCCGTTGATAATTGTCGCATCAGATTAGGATGCAACTGTGTTTGACGAGCATGCGTATCAAAACCGTCTAGCGTCACCATGTAGAGTTTTGTACCTAAATTTCCTTTAATCAGCCGCGCTACCAATGCTAATTGCTCACCAAAGCCATTATTATAATCGGCTTGTGTGGTCGAATTATCAAAGGCTTCCTTGATCGCATCCGCGTAGAGAAAAGTAGCATTTGCAGCGGTACGTAAGAAACCAACTTGTTCGCCGTAGAAGCAATCGGGGATATTACTCGTATCGTATAATTGCCCCGTTTGCGCGATTTCAGCAAGTTCTTCGGGATTTTGCACACCTACGGCAAGGCTGTTAAAATCGCCGTCGTTGAACACATTCGTACCCGAACCACCAATTTGAATAGCTGGCGGTACATCGGGCGGATTTTCTAAATAATCAGGATTCTGATTGACAATATAACGTCCTAACCAACCCGAACCATCCAACACGTTAGCATCACTCGCACTCGCCCAAATATCCGTCGAGCGGAAATGCGATAAATTCTGATCGGGATAACCAACGCTGTTAATGACTTTCATTTGTCCTTCATTCCACAGCGGCATTAAGGAATCTAAAGTCTCAGGAATGCCCATTCCGTTAGCGAGTTCCGTAATTTCATTTTCGGGAATGCCGACCGTCTGACGGCGATTGATATAAGTAGAATAATCGTACAATGGAATAATGGTATTCAAACCATCGTTTCCCCCTTTCAAACGAATTAATACCAAAACGCGGTCGCTCTCTCCACTACCTAATGCCGTTGCCAACGAACGACTCGCCGCCGCTGAAACGGGTAAACCGCCGACCAACATCGACGCGCCGCCTGTGATACCTAAGGTTTGTAAAAAGCTACGGCGACTCCACTTTTTATGATCTTGCGCGTGTGCTTTCCCATCTTTTAATTGACTACCGATACGATTCATATTCTTTATATTAATTAAAAAATAACTCCCTCTTAGAATTTTTTAATTGATAGTTTTTTGAATAAAACCTATTCATTAAGAAAAAATATCATTTGAAAAATAGGGAGGTTATTTTTTAAAGGTTTGTGTAATGATTAATGGATAATGTGTAATGAAGAGACCAGTGTCATAGATACAGAGCACTGCGTTTACAGATACGTTTTCGTCTGACCTCTGACAGCGCAGCGATCTGTCTTCTGTCCTCTTTTCAGGTCAGCTGAAATTCGGGTAGGCGAGCGAGGTGGTAAATTAGAAATGCCACTTGCGCAGGAGCCGATTCCCATTCTAAACTCCATTGTCCGTCGTCGTAGTAATTTTGCGGTACGTCGCCCTTTAGGACTTCCGTAGCGCGCACGTATTCGGCAGTAGTTTGCAGACCATTGGGTAAAAAGTGGTCGGTGATGCGTTGCGTGATAAAAGCAGGATCGTTGGAATTATTGGTTAATTCGCGGGCGAAATTGGTCAGCGTTGCGGGAAATTGTTCGTATTGATAAAAAAGGAGGAAATCAATGCCTTGCCAGCGTCCAGTGAGGCGGCTGCTATTGATCCAAGACTTATCTCCTTTCCAACCTGAAACATCGGGTGGATTGAAGACTTGTTGCCCTAATAGATAGGCTAGATAAGCTGCGCCTTCTTTCGTTTCATCATTAACTGGCGTATTTGTTTCCACCATGAAATTGATAAAAATATCGAGTGGGCTTTTAATTTTTGTACCAATAATAGCGTCCGCAAAAAAGTGTTCGCTTTTAAATAGTTGACGTAAAACGGGGGCGATTTCAAAATCATTTTCCTGAAAAGTCATCGCCATCTCCATGACGATTACTTCGTCAATTTTTGTGCTAATGAAGTAGG
>JBGCES010000735.1:0-11144 GCA_045106545.1 Saprospiraceae bacterium | reverse complement strand
TCCGCTTCGTTGTGGGTCGTAATGATGACGGAAATTGGCAGCATGGATGGTCGTTAGCACACCGGTCAGAGACGCGGCGCGAGCGATAGCATAGTTATAGAATGATTTCGTAGAGACGTTTTACTAAAACGTCTTTAACACAGCGTTCATTTTTACGGATGGTTAATCTTGTAGATTCCCAACAGCAACGAAATACGGATTGAGCAAATTCTCTTTATTGTACAATAATTCTTCTTTAGTCTCCTCGTCAATTACTTGTCCGCCTGCTTCTTTTAATACAATGTGCGCTGCTCCTGTATCCCATTCCATGGTTGGTCCGAGGCGAGGATAAGCGTCGGCAGTACCTTTTGCCATCAGCAAAAATTTGAGTGAGCTACCCGTTGCTACTAATTCAGGTTGATCCAGTTTTTCTACAAAAGCTTTGGTCGCATCGTTGAGGTGAGAACGCGAGCAGACAATTTTTAAACCTGTATCTGACCAATTAAAAGAATTAGCCGTGAGTTGGGTCGTTTCACCGTTTTTAATCAAATAAGAACCACCATTCTCTACCGCCCAATACATCTCATCCATTACGGGTGCGTAAACCACACCTAAGACGGAACGTTGCTGATAAATCAGCGCGATATTAACGGTAAATTCACCGTTACGTTTGATAAATTCTTTCGTCCCATCTAATGGATCGACTAACCAGCTGTAAGTGAAATCTTTTCTTTCACTGTATGGAATTTCTTTATTCTCTTCGGAAACGATGGGAAATTGAACTTCCAGTTTTTCTAACCCTTCGCAAATAATTCCATTAGCGGTGCGGTCAGCAATCGTCAAAGGAGAATTGTCAGCTTTCTTTTCGATCTGTATGCCTTCAGCAGCATTATAGATTTCAATAATGGCATCACCTGCCCGTTGTGCGATTTCGGTAACGGATAAAGCGATACTTTTTAATTGTTCAGTGGATAAGGTTGTCATTATATTTGTAAGGATAGTTGATGAATTAAAAAATAACTTCCTTTTTGAGATTTACAATTGATAATTTTATTGAATAAAAATCTATTCATTCAGAAAATTATCAATTGTAAAACAGTAACTTATTTTTTAATAGGTATTAAGTCTATTTTTTCGGGCGCAAAGGTATTAAAAAAAGAATCATAGGTTTGGCTTATTGTTTACTTTTGTGTTTCACATTTAATCTCTTTAGATAAAAATCTCAATAAATGAATAAAATTTTAGTAACAGGTGGTTGTGGATACATCGGTAGTCATACTTTAGTGGACTTGATTGATAATGGATTTCAGGTCATTTCGATTGATAATTTGAGTAATTCGAGTGATTCGATCTTGGAGAATGTAGAAGAGATTACAGGAAAAAAAGTAAAAAATTATAATATTGATTTGGTGGACTTATCTGCTGTCAAACAAGTATTTCAAGAAAATAGTGATCTCGTAGGAGTGATTCATTTTGCGGCATTTAAGGCAGTAGGGGAGTCGGTAAAGCAGCCATTACGTTATTTTAATAATAATCTGAATAGTTTACTAAATGTGCTAGCGTGCATGAAAGAATTTGAGGTAAAAAATCTAATTTTTTCTTCGTCTTGTTCCGTTTATGGGAATACGACTGCGCTGCCTGTAATAGAAGAAACACCTTTGCAGGAGGCAGAATCCCCCTATGCACGTACCAAGCAAATGGGCGAACAGATTTCTGCTGATTTTTGTAAAACACATCAGGATTTCAATATTATTTTATTGCGTTATTTTAATCCAGCTGGCGCACATGAAAGTGGAAAATTGGGCGAAGCACCCACCGCAAATGTGAGTAATTTAGTGCCCGTAGTGATGGAAACTGCCGTTGGAAAACGCAAAGAGGTAGTTGTTTTTGGGGATGATTATGACACGCGTGATGGTAGTTGTATCCGCGATTACATTCATGTGCAAGATCTCGCCAATGCGCACACGAAGTCGCTAACGTATCTTTTAGCAGATAAAAATGATAAAAATTGCGAAACATTCAATGTCGGAATTGGTGAAGGCGTGACTGTTTTAGAAGCGATTAAAGCATTTGAAAAAGTAGCACAACAAGACTTAAATTATCGAATTGGACCACGGAGAGGCGGTGATGTGGTCGCTATTTATGCCAATTATGCAAAAGCCGCAGAAAAATTAGGATGGCAACCACAACGCAGTATTGAAGACATTATGCGAACTGCGTGGGCATGGGAAAATGTACGCTACGCAACGGTTTGAGCCTAGTTCAAACTTTTTTTCATTAGGAGTTTTTCTGTTATAATTCTTGAAAAGTCAGAATGGTTTTTAATAAAAAAATCAAAAAAAATTATTTGGATTTTGCATAAATAAAAATTAAGTTATACATTTGTACTAAGAGTTACAGTTAAATGTTAACACATTTAATTTTCACTTACAACAAATTAGACATATTCAATCCCTTTGGGATTTTAATATAAAGATTGTTTTCATTTGGTTTTTTGGGGTTATACAGGGTGGCTATACATACGTATAGTCCCCTGTTTCATTTGGGGCATATCGTAAAAAAGATCTTACCTACTAGTTGCTCCTTTTTTTATCACATTCCACATTTTCTTCCTATTCAATAGTTGTTTATCTTCTTCCTGCACATCGTACACAACGCGTACTTTCGGGCATATACATCAACCGCGCAGGTCGAATTGGATTTTTACAAGCTGCACAGTTTCCAAAACCTGAGTCATCAATTTTAATATACGCCTTTTCCAAATTACTCAACTTCCGTTTCGCCGAGCGCAGACCTGCCTCTGCCACACTTTTATTATTAATCGCATCCATCCGACTGATTCGCCCAATTGAATTTTCGGGACTAATCGGTTGTGTATCGCGTTCTAGTTTGATAATCTTGTCCTTGGTCAATTCAATCGTTTTTGCGATTTTAACTTTTAGTTCTGCTCGTTGCTCCGTTGTCATTTTATGATAAATTATATGCAAGTAGAAATGTTAAACTACGAACTTTTCCAGCATTAGATTTTAAAAAGTTGTATCTTTTGAAGCGATACGAATTATGAAGTTGAAAGTTATTAGTTATCAGAATAAAGTGACTAGTAACTATTCGACTAATCACTGATAACTACTTTTCTTTGAATCAACTCACCTGGACATTTGTGGATGATTTTGGTAAACGCAACGTCGTTGGGGTGGGACATAGTGCGGAATCTGGGAATCTAGTGATATATTGTAACTCAAATATCATACTCATTGACTTCAAGATACTAGAAGATTATGATTATTCTTTTTTTATTGGTGATGAATTAGTGAACTTTTCGATTCAGAAAGAAGCAGCAAGTAAGTTTTCTTACAGTTGCGAAATCAATAAAAAAGCTGATACGCCGCGTAATCGCTTTCGTAAAAAAGAAGATAAAAAACACTGGAAACAGGTGCTGGCATTAGTTGGCGGATTGATTACGTTCGTATTGCTTTGCTCTTTTGGTGCAATTTATTTAAATCAAAAAGCAACTTATCAAGATTCAACTACTCTGCTTGCTAATGCGGGTAGAGTGGGAGTTGTTCGTATCGTAGCTGATTATGAAAAGCAAGAATTAATTCACCAATATGTAGCTAATGGTAAGCCATTTTCTAAAAAAATTGCTCTAACTTCCACTAGTCCTATTACATTTGAAAACGGTTTGTTACTGGATAAGGAAGCGTCTTTTCAAATCAAATACCTTCCTGCCAATCCTTATCTCTATGAAGTTAATTATTCTCGACCTGCGGATAATTACTTGAAAAAACTATTGACCCAAGCTGTTGAATTACAGACTCAACTACACCCCAATCGTCCTATGGATTACCATAAATGCCTCGTTGAGCTCGCTTACTATCAACAGCAACTAAGCGGTATTATTACGATTTTAAATCAACAACAAAACGCTACGACTTACCGAAGACTGATCAAAGGTGTAACTTTTCAAAATGCGCTCGCCAAGCGTTGTTGGTAATTTGCCAATAGGAAAAAGACTGTTCTTTACAAATTTCCTACTTTTGCGTTTACAAAATGTAATCCGCTATATTCTACGTCCTACGTCGAAGTGGTATTACACATTACATTCCGAAATACTTCGGAACAAGCTATTACACATTACACATTAATTTGAAGCATTTAGCCCAACATATCGAAGGACTCATCTTCGCCACCGATCAGCCCATATCCAAAGAGGATATTCAATTGTGTATCGAAGCCACTTTTGAAACAGCAGTGGCAATGGAAAAAATTGAATCGGCGCTGGAAGAAATTATGGAAAAGTATCAAGCCGATGCTTTCGCGATTGAAATCGCGGCAATTGGCGGCGGTTATCAATTTTTAACCAAAGGTGCGTATCACGAAACGGTTGGTACCTATTTAAAGCAAACGACTAAGAAAAAGCTATCGCGTTCTGCGTTAGAAACGCTTTCTATCATCGCCTATAAGCAACCCGTCACTAAAGGCGACCTAGAAAAAATACGCGGAGTGAGTTGTGATTACGCTTTGCAGAAACTTTTGGAAAAGGAACTTGTTTCTATTATTGGACGCAGTGATGCGCCCGGTCGCCCTTTGCTTTACACGACAAGTCAGAAGTTTATGGATTATTTTGGGATTGAAACTTTAAATGATCTACCCAAACCAAAAGACTTCGCGATGCCAGATAGTGAAGTAGGGGAGCAAGCACCGATTGAAGAAAAAGCCCCTGAAAGCAATAGTTAAAAATGTAGTTCGGAGGTTGTTTGGAAGTGGTTCAGATGTAGTTCAACCACTTCCAAACAACCTCCGAACTACTTCCAAACCAAATTAATATGGTCGACAATAAACCACTCGTTAATCGGGTCGCTAGTAGCGGTTTGATTACGTTAAATTTAGAAGAATACTTCCCCGCTGCGCCCGTTGCGGTTTTTGACTTAAAAGATTACCTCTTTATGGAGCTAATTTTAAAAGAAAAAGACTTTCGCGCGGCCTTGGCGGAACACGATTGGTCGCAATATGCGGGTAAGCATTTGGTCGTCACTTGTACGGCGGACGCGATTATTCCAGTTTGGGCGTATATGTTGGTGAGTGTGTATGCACAGCCTGTAGCAGAATCGGTTTTTCAAGGAACGGAAGAGGAATTTTATAAAATTGCTTTCGCGCGTGCTTTGGATGTGATCGAAGGAAGTGATTACGCAGATAAGCGTATCGTGATCAAAGGCTGTAGCGACAAACCCGTTCCACCTGCCGCTTACGTCGAATTGACCAATAAGTTGCGTCCCTATGCAAAGACAATTATGTATGGCGAACCTTGTTCGACGGTGCCGATTTATAAAAAGCCAAGAAAATAAGACTTAATTTGTAATAGCTTGCTCCGGAGTATTTCGGAATGTAACGTGTATTGAATTTGGAAAAATGAATTCACTTTTTTTAAATGATGATTTTTCTGAATGAATATATTTTATTCGACAAAATCATCAATTAAAAAAAATAAGAGTAAATTCATTTTTTCATCACTACTATATGTAATTTCGCGCTTAATTTTAGTGCGGACAGATAGGAGGTATCTCGCAGATACCTCCTATCTTGTTTTAGATAGAGAGGCAACCGTCTATCGTCCGCCGTCAACCGTCTGCCGTTTTTTTATGAACAAACTTGCACTCATCGTTCCCTGCTATAATCCCGAAACGGGCTGGGAGGAACGTTTAATCGAACACTACACTAATTTTCTGCAAGCCAATGATGGCGTAGAAACACAATTGGTATTGGTTAATGATGGCTCAACGGTAGCTGCGGTGAACGAAACAGCATTTACGACTTTGCGAAAGGTGATTCCAACCATTCAAATTGTCAATTATTCCCAAAATCGGGGCAAAGGTTATGCCTTGCGGCAAGGCGTTGCGGCCATTACGGCAGATTATTATTTGTTCACCGATATTGACTTTCCTTACCTAACGGAAAGTATGGTCGCTGTGCAACGTGGCGTGTTAAAAAATGGTGGCATTGTCGTCGGACATCGTAAGACGGACTATTACGAAAAAGTGCCATTCTTTCGTACCGTTCTTTCCAAAACCTTTCGCGGCTTATTAAAAGGCGTTTTAAATCTGCCCGTAGAAGATTCGCAATGTGGACTAAAGGGATTTGATGCAGCGGGGAAGGAATATTTTTTAGAAACTGAAATTGATCGGTTTCTTTTCGATTTAGAATTTTTAGTTCTAGCGACGGATCGCGTTCCGATTCGTTCCGTCCACGTGCAGTTGAAAGACAATATCGTTTTCAGTTCGATGGGCTTAGGCATTCTCCAAACGGAATTTTTTAACTTTGTTAAAATTTTGCGGAAGCGAGTGACGAAACGCAAAATTGCAAAGACACAAAGGGTATTAAATCAGGTATCGGATACCTCGAAGGTATCCGATACCTAACCACTTCCGAACCATCTCGAACAACCTTCGAACTATTTTCCCACTATTCATAATGTCAAAAAAAAACGTAGTCGGTCTAATCCTTTTAATTGCCGTCATGGCAATCGCCCTCTGGCTACGCTACACCGCCATTTTTGAAAGTCCTAATCAATATCTTAATCTATACGGCGACGGTTTTAAAAACTATGCCACGGTCATTCATCACGTCAAACACGATTCGACCTACCTCTGGTACGAAGGCATGAATTATCCGTGGGGCGAACACCTCGTTTTCGCCGATGGACAGCCACTACTTGCCAATTCAATTAAATTTATTAGTCAAAATATTAGCGATATTTCGGAGCATACAGTAGCGATTATCAACTTGTCGATGCTGTTTTCGATGTTATTGGCGGCGATATTATTGTATATCTTATTTGCTAAATTGGGAGTAGTTTGGTGGTACAATATATTGGTATCGGGCAGTTTGGTCATGATGGCGCGACAGACGGAAAAGATAACGGCGCATTATGGATTGTCGCACGTTTTCGTCGTACCACTGATTTTATTGCTGCTCTATCAATTTGAAAAAAAGCCAACTTACTGGTTAAGTTTAATAATCGGTTTGACCATTTTCTTAGTTGCGCAACTCCATTTTTATTTCTTTGGAATCAGCATTTTCCTAATTGCTTTTTACGGATTGAGTCGATTAATTCAAGCGTTTTCGTGGGAGCGCGTATTTTTTTATTTCAAACATTATTTATTACAAATCATCTTGCCTTTCGGCTTATTGCAATGGCTACTGAGTGTTGGAAATCACGTAGTGGATCGCTCTGATTCGCCAACAGGATTTTTAAAATATCGAACCCGTTGGGAAGGCGTTTTTACCCATAAAGATTATCCGCTGTGGGAATGGGGGGACGAGACGTTTGGTATTCGTGATATTCCGAATGAGGGGATTAGTTATGTGGGGTTAGTGGCGACGGTTTTCTTCTTAGTAATTTTAATTCGTTGGTTAGGTATCACGTTTACTAAACTTTTGAAGTTTAGTAAACGTAAGCGCGATCTTCAATTACCAAAATTACTACCCGATGTCCGCGAACGAGATCGCAACTATATTTCTGCACTTTGTTTTTCTGCATTTTCTTTACTAATCCTTGCCCACGCGTTTCCATTTTCTATTTCAGGATTAGAAAATCTATTGCATTACGCGGGCCCGTACAAGCAATTTCGGGGCGTAGGTCGCTTCACTTGGGCGTTTTATTTCGGGTTTAATGTAGTGGTGTTTTATAGTCTTTGGTGGTGGTCGCGTAAAGAAAAGATAGGAGGTATCTCGAAGATACCTCCTATCTATCGGCGCATATCATTGTTTATCGCCCTCTGTGTAATGTTCTACGAAGCCCATCATTTCACTACTTTAAAAACCGTCAATCCGCGTACCCGCGCGGAACTTGCGCCTGACTTTACGAAACAACCCGATTCATGGCTACGCTATGTTGATCTAAATCGCTATCAGGCAGTATTGCCTTTGCCATATTTCCATATCGGCTCGGAAAATTTCAATTTCGATGCACCAGGTCATTTACATCGCTTTTCTTCCATTCCTGGATTTCAAAATGGTATTCCAAGTTTGGGAGTGATGATGTCGCGGACTTCGCTTTCGCAAACGTTTAAAAGTTTGCAATTGGCATTGGAACCGTATCGCTATCCGACCATTATTGATGAATTTAAAAGTGATAAACCGTTATTGATCGTCGAGGATAAAGAATATAGTGAGAAGTGGAAAGACCGTTTTCCTTACTTAAAAGAAGGTGCGACTTTACTACAAGAAGATGAAAAAAATGCTGCCGTTTACGAATTGCCCTTATCTGCTTTTGAAGAAAGAATTGAACAACGTAAACAAGCAATTATTCAAGAATTAGCAGATACGACTTTAATCGAAAAATATTCCTACTTGTTAAATCAAGACGCAGAATTTATTCATCAAAGTTTTGACAATCAATATAACAGTTTGCCCTATTTCGGTAGTGGCGGCGGTAGTGGAGATATAAATGAAACGGTAACTTTATACGAAGGTACATTACCAAATCAGGCGCGGAAGCAAATCCTTTCTTTTTGGTTAAAAGGCAATCAGGATCAAATGCCACGCACGATTGTTTCGATTAAAGAAATGGATGCGCAAAGAGGGAAGCAAATTAAGGAACATCGTTTATCTTTTCGTTTTGAGGTAAAAGCGATTGATGGCGATTGGTTGCTTTTTGAACGAAAAATGGATTTTTCGCAGGGAGATATAAAGATTAAGATTGAATTAGAGCACAATACTTTACCGAGCGGAACGTGGTATTTTGATGAATTATTTATGCGCCCTGTTGGTGTCGATGTTTATCAGCAGGTAGAGGACTATGTGTGGAAAAATAATCGGTGGTTTCCCCAATAGCAGGTGTCTTTCCGACACCTGCTATTTTATAGCAACAAAGAAAAAACAACAGCCGTCGTCAAGACGGCGGTTGTTTGAAAAAATAAAAAGAAACCTATGGCAAAATGGCACGCCAAAGCACTTGTACAAAAGACGATTAGCTTTCTTCCCAATCCAGAAAAGGTCAATTATCTATTTCAAAAATACGTAACCAAAGGTGTTGAGTTAAACGCCGATCATTTTGGTTATAAAATCAACCACGCTGCCGATCACGCTCGTTTTTATGAAAAATACAGCGGACAGCCATTAGCAGGAAAGCAAGTATTGGAGTTGGGAACAGGCTGGTATCCTATTGTGCCAATTGCCTTATTTTTAAAAGGGGCGGAGCGCATAGTATCGCTCGATATCCAATCGTGGATGACGCAAGCCAGTCAAATTACCGCTATTGAAACGATTGTAGATTTTCGTAGAAAAGGTGAATTGGATAAGATTTTGCCTGAAATTATCAAGGAACGCTGGCAAGTTTTAGAAGTCATTTTGCAACAACGCGATACCATTAGTAAAGAAGAAATTAACCAGCAGATTCATTTAGAACCGATGATTCAGGATGCGAGCCAAACCAACTTTGCTGATCATACCTTCGATTTTATTTGTTCCAATAATACTTTTGAACACGTACATCGCTCAGTACTTTTTGCGATTCTAAAAGAATTTAAGCGTATTGTAAAAGCCGATGGCTTGATGTCGCATTTCATTGATCTCTCAGATCACTTTGCGCATTTTGATACCAGCATTAATGTTTATAACTTTCTCCAGTTTAGTACCAAAACGTGGCAGCGAATTGATAATGATATCCAACCTCAGAATCGACTACGGTGGCGCGATTATGAAGAAATGTATGCTACATTAGTGATTCCTTACGTTGAAAGTGATATTCGTAAAGGCGATATGGCAAAACTGCGGACGGTATCGTTGGCGAAAGAATTTAAAGAACATTATACGGAGGAAGAGGTAGCGATTAGCCACGGTTATATGATTAGCAAAATGTCATAAACTTCGCTATCTTTATTTTTTAATATTTACACTCTATGGAAAACAAGTACATCGACCAAGCCATGCGCTCCTTTGAGTTGGATATGCCCAATCCAAACGATACCTCCATGGATGGATTTCTACGCGAAGTGATTCTACCCAAGACGCGGCAATGGAGCGAGGATTTATACGAGGAAGATAATTATACGAGCAAACCGTGGATGGAAATCCGCGATGATGTGAATTTCCACGATACCGTTTTGCACTTTTTTAATCCAGGTGGCGAATATATGAAAGTGACCAACGGCAATATTTCGGGTGGTCGATGGGAGTTTATGGAGAGTGCGAATAAATTTATTTTGCAAGCGGGTAAGTCTAATGCGATGTACGACTTGGCTTATCTGGATCGTAATTTTTTTATTTTAAAAAAACACGGCGACCAACGTCGTTTGGGACAAAAAGAATATTGGGTCATGGGTTGGGAACCCGTTGTCAAACGCCTCGATTGGCGCGACTCAATGGAATTAATGTATAATCAATTTCGTGATAATAATAATAGTTACATGTCGCTGGCGTTAATTATTATCGTACTAATCGCGATTATTGTCCTCTTTTCGATCTTTTAAAATTGCGGAATGGTGTAATTGTGCAATGATGACAATCCACAATTTCACAATAAAACAATTGCACCATCCTTAAAATTCACATAACGCTCGATTTACCTTCAGCCATTCTTCCTTCTCTCGATATTCCGGCATCGCATCCGCCACCAATTTCCAAAAACGTGGCGAGTGATTTAATTCAATCAAATGCGCCAACTCATGAATAATCACGTAATCAATTACATCTTGCGGCGCGAAGAGCAGGCGAGTGGAAAAATTAAGATTACTCTTATTACTACAGCTTCCCCAATTTGTCGCATTGTGCTTTAAATTGACACTTTTAATCGGTTGTTTAAAATACAAATGATTCAATTCTAATACGCGGCGCGTAATTTCTGGTTTATAATCCTGCGCGACGATCCTACTCAATAGAGAACGAATACTCTTATTCACGGCAGGATCGCTTTTGCTCAAAGACATTTCAATCACTCGATTGCCAATAATCCGCCCCGAATGCGTTTTGCGATCCGAAAATTTGAGTTGTAATTGATAAGTACGCTCGCCTACTTCAATCAATTGTCCATCTGTGTATTCCTTACCGCCCAATCGTTCAATCAATTCAGGCTTTTGCAACATCCGTTCCACCGCCCACTTTTTCCATCGCTGTACGACTTCTTCTTGCTCCACCTTCTTCATCTGCGAAGGAACAAGAATATTAAC
>JBGCES010000734.1:0-10104 GCA_045106545.1 Saprospiraceae bacterium | reverse complement strand
CCCGCAATGATAATTGCCGAAATTTCCAATGTTCCGTGCGTCCAAATCGTCAAAAAAGATTCTATGAATAAAGCTTGTTCAATAAAAAAGTATTGAAAAACGCCGACCATGACGGCATTGCGAAAGAGAATTAGAATCGCGCCAATACTCGCAAAAACGCCCATTACAAAAGTGAGAAAGGCGACCCACAAATTATTAATCGTAATGCCAAACGACATTCCGAATGGACTAGATTCTTTATACACCGCCATTGGATCGCCTGAACGGATATTTTTTAACGTCATTTCCACATAGCGCTCTCCCAAAATAACCTCCGCAAAATCGCTATCCATCGCGCCCGATAAGATTCCAATCAATAATCCTAATGCAAAAATCAAAAAAGAAAGTAGCAATTCGCGCCGCGCGTTGTACAACAATTGCGGTAGTTCATCTGTCCAAAAGGTAAACAAGCGATTGCGATCCGATTTGCGATTTTTGTAAATTCGTACGAAAATCTGCTGCGCCAATCCATTGAGATAAACGCGCACCGAGCGATTGGGGTAAAATGTACGCGAGTAGGAAAGATCATCAGTAATTTGGACAAACAACTTATCCAAAGCTTCGGGGCTTTTGCCCTCATCTTTTAAGACACGTTCAAACGCTGCCCATTTGTCCTTATTTTGTTCGATAAATTTGGTTTCGCGCATGGAAAAAAGGTAGTAAAAAAGTGGGGTAAAAGTAGTGTAATGTAGTTTGAAAGTTGTTTAGCCAATCCGTTAAAATATTCAGCAAGACGTTTATGCAACTTTTGAACAATTTTTAAACGACTTTTCCACTACTTTTAGCCTGTTTTTCCAATATTAATTAAATCTTTGCAGTTATGCAAACCATCGATATTACGACGACGCAAAACGTTACCATCGAGTATGAACTCGCTTCGCTGCGGGATCGCATTTTGGCGTTTTTTATTGATGCGTTGATCATTATTTTTGGTTATTTTATTTTGTTGTTTACCTTGATGAGTACATTGGGAACATTACTAGAAGGTGGCTTAATTGGTTCTGCCGTTTTCAGTCTATTACCGATCGTCATTTTTATTGGTTATCAATTTTTATCAGAAGTACTCGCTAACGGGCAGTCATGGGGAAAAAAGACGATGAAGATTAAAGTAGCGCGTTTAGACGGATTGGAAGCAAGCACGAGCGACTATTTGCTACGCGCAGTTTTTCAAATTGTAGATACGCTATTTTCGGGCGGTGTTTTAGCTATTTTGTTTATCAGCTCTTCTGATAAAAATCAGCGGCTAGGCGATTTAACCGCCAATACGACAGTGATTAAATTAAATAGCGACCGCCGTTTTAGCTTACCTGATATTTTAAAAATTGACTCACTGAGCAAATATGAACCGCAATACCCGGCAGTAACGCGGCTAACGGAACAAGATATGTTAGTCATTAAAAGTGCTATCAAGCGGCATCAACAATATAAAAATCAAGCGCACGCCGTAATTATTTCGGAAGTGACGAAGCAAGTGAGTGAGCAGTTACAAATCGCCGAAGTCCCCAAGAACAAAGTAGAATTTTTAAAAACCTTAATTCGCGATTATATCGTTTTGACGCGTTAAACACACATATTTTCAATGCGGCAAGCCGCAACAAAAACATATAAATTGAAACACATAGACATATAGAACACATCGGATAATACTTTTCATAAAAACCCTATGTAATCTATGTGCCTATGTGTTTAGTTTGATTTTACCGATGGGAAGAAGAAAAAAGAAGCCAAAATTATTTGAAAAAGTGGCAATCACAGGTATTGCGGATCGCGGACGTAGCGTTGGACGCAATGCCGATGGAGAAGTCATTTTTGTTAACGAAGTCGCACCAGGTGATGTCGTCGATGTCTTGGTATTGCGCAAGAAAAAAGGGGTAATGCACGGCGTTCCACGTGATTTTCACGAGCTATCTCCCGACCGCGTTGAGCCATTTTGCCAACACTATATGGCGTGTGGTGGCTGCAAATGGCAACACATTAGTTACGAAGCACAAATTCGGCACAAAGAAATCGTAGTACACGATGCGATGCGACGAATAGCAAAGGTAGAAATTGGTGAATTTTTACCCATTTTGGGCGCAGACCCCATCCGTTTTTATCGTAATAAAATGGAATATACCTTCTCCAATAAGCGGTGGTTAGAAGAGCATGAATTAAATGTAGAAGGCATTACGAATGTACAAGATGTATTAGGTTTTCACCGACCAGGCGCGTTTGATAAAATCATTGACATTGAAAAGTGTTGGTTACAAAATGACCCTGGCAACGAGATTCGGAATACGCTACGCCGTTTGTCCATGGAAAATGATTTACCATTTTTCGATTTGCGAGAAAATACGGGCTGCATTCGTCAAGTCATGATTCGCACTAATCGGAAGGGTGAGGCATTGATTATTCTTACTTTCTACGATATTGATGAAGAAGTCCTACACGATTTTCTCCGTCAGGTACAAGCAGCATTACCGCAAGTCGTTTCACTTTATTTTTGTATCAACAAAAAAGTAAACGATTTTATTCGCGACTTGCCCATGCATTTATTTAGCGGTCAACCGCAACTAGAAGAAAACTTGCGCCACGTTAATTTCAAAATTGGACCTAAGTCCTTCTTTCAAACCAATACGAATCAAGCCGAAAATCTCTACGATATCATCGTCGATTTTGCCGATTTAAAAGGTACAGAAAATGTCTATGACTTATATACGGGTTTAGGAAGTATCGCGTTATATGTGGCTAAAAATGCGCGGCAAGTCGTCGGAATTGAAGAAGTAGCAGAAGCCATTGACGACGCTAAAGTCAATGCTGCAATGAATGGTATTGAAAACTGCGTTTTCTATGCAGGTGACGTAAAAGATATTTTAACGCCCAAATTTGCAGAAACGCACGGTAAGCCAGATCTATTAATTACCGATCCGCCGCGAGCAGGTATGCACCCAAATGTAGTGAAAATGCTATTGGAATTAGCCGCACCGCGCTTAGTTTATGTGAGTTGCAATCCCGCTACGCAGGCGCGTGATTTGAAAGTTTTAGACGAAAAATATCGGGTCGTCAAAATGCGCCCCGTCGATATGTTTCCGCATACGCACCACATCGAGAATGTGGCGTTATTGGAATTAAAAGAATAGAAGACGGAGGTCAGACCATTTTATTGACAGAGGACAGAAGAGATACACGATCTTTTCTGTCCTCTGTCAGCTTTAGCGGTCTGTCTTCTGTTCTCTCCCTTACGCGTACTCATTTTCAATTAAATCCGTTAACAAGCGTACACCAAAACCCGTCGCACTCTTGCTACTACTAAAATCCGTTGCACCAAAAGCAACGCCTGCAATATCTAAATGTGCCCAATTTGGATGCTCGTCCGTAAAGAATTGGAGAAACTTTGCGGCAGTAATTGCACCAGCAGTTGGTTTTCCACTAAAGTTTTTGATATCCGCCACGTCTGATTTCATATCGTCACCATATTTATCCCAAATTGGTAAACGCCACACCTTCTCCCCAGTCCGATAACCCGCTGCGGATAGTTGTTCCGCCAGTTTATCATTATTAGAAAATAATGCCCCCGCTTCATATCCTAATGCCCGCACCGCACTCCCAGTCAAAGTCGCTTAATCAATCAGTACATCAGGCTGAAAATGTTTTACCATATAAGCCAAACCATCGGAAAGAATCACACGCCCTTCCGCATCTGTATCAATTATTTCAATCGTTTTACCGCTGTAGGTAGTGATGACATCGCTCGGTTTAATCGCCAAGGCATCTACGCTATTGTCCGTCGAAGGGACAATCCCGATCAAATGAACAGGTAATTTCAATCGCGCTACGGTTTCCATTGTCCCAAATACGGCTGCGGCGCCTCCCATGTCACTTTTCATAAAGTGCATATTTGTAGAGCCTTTAATGGACAAACCACCCGTGTCAAAAGTAACTCCTTTGCCAACTAACCCTACTTTTTTTAGTGCTTTCTTGGATTTGGGTTTGTATTCCATTACAATAAATTCGGGTGCATCTTCGCTACCGCGATTAATCGCTAACAGACCACCTAGACCCATTTCCACGATTTCTTCTTTTGAAAAAGTAGTAACGGAATAATTATATTTTTTGCCCGATTGACGTGCCCATTCGGCGAGCACTTGAGGTGTTTTTTTATTGGCGGGCGCATTGACTAAGTCAATAATACTCAACTGCGCTTCTGCTGAAATTTGTCCTTTATTAACTGCTTTTTTTGCATTCGCAGTATGCTTTTCTGCTACTAAAAAAGTTAGCGCAGATTTGTTATGTGTTAACGGGTGCGCATCTTTTTTATTAGTATGAAAACGTTCAATTTGATACGTACTTTGCAATAAACCATTTGCGACAGCGTCTGCTACCGTGGCTATTTCGCTTTCTTTTTTAAATCCTAATAAATTAATAGTCAGTGACTTAGTAATTTTACTTTGCTGTTTTATACCAAAAGAACGAACTACTTTTACTATTTCCCCAAAGCTAACATCTTCGCCTAACCCGAGTAAAAATATTTTCCCTTGTTCGGTATAAACAGTTTGCAACGCTCCACTCTCTGCCGAGAAATCCGCGCGCTGGGTTGCAGAAACTTTTCCGATGATAGCTCTATTTTTCTTATAAAAACTATCGGTATTATGGCGCTTAAGTAGTGGAATTAAAGTCGTTTTCGCACTAAGATCACTAGAATTTTTAAAAGAAATTTTCATTATAATGTGGTTAATCGAAACGGGCAATCACGCCCCCGTTATTTAGTTAGGTTTAGGTCTTTAAAAAAATCGATTGGAGATGGCATTCTCCGCAAAAAATAGCCATTTAATTGCTTGTGGAAATTCTTGTCCCCAACGCGCTTCGTTGTGCAATCCTTCTGCGTCAATAGCCAACTCAAATTCTACCTCTGAATTGCCGCTATGTTTCAAATACGCTTCTTTGAACCGCTCTACGTTGGGAATCATCATTTCACTTTCCTTGCCACCTGCATATAAATAGACCCGCGCTCCGTGCGGATTTTTATAATCAAATCGCGAAAAGGGAATTTTATTAATCACCCACAACGCAGGAGAAAAAATCATTAATTTATCGTACACTTCAGGTGAAATCAGTCCCGCATAAATACTAATTAAGCCCCCCATCGAACTGCCTCCAATTCCTGTATGTTCGCGATCGGGTATTGTGCGAAAGGTCTTATCAACAAAAGGCTTCAATGTATCTCGTAAAAATGCGACATATTTTTTCCCTTCGCCTACACCTAGTTTAGTTTTAATTGAAGGTGTAAATTCTTCGAGCCGCTCCGATTCTGCATGATCAATGGAAATAATAATCATATCGCCCATGCCTTGTTCTTGTAAAATCGCTAGTTTCTTATCGACTCCCCAGCTCCCAAAAGGTGCGTAGTCATCAAAAAGATTCTGCCCATCTTGCAAATATAAAACGGGATAGCGCTTATCCGTTTTATCATAATTATAAGGTAGCAAAGCTGCGATACGCCGTGTTTTCACTAATTGTGGAATTTCAAATTCCTCTGAAATAATCCGTATTTGCGGTAGATATTTAGGTTTATATTCTAAACCACTATCGCGCCAACGCGGCACTCGATCTTGTTGTATCCTTATTGATGTCAGTAATTTACGATTAGACCGTGTATTTCCAAATGCATCCAATTCCTCATCTGCCCATTCTCCACGTGTATATTTATATAATAACGGACTAGGTAATTTTCGACCTTTAGAAAAAATAAATTGATATTTCCCCGCTCCTATTTTCTCCATTTGATGCTGTTCATCGCACTCCTTCCATTCATTAAAATTACCAACCACATAGACCGGACGATCATCATTGGGCACAGTTGACAACTGTAAAGTAAGCGGACTGTAAGGGTCCTGCGTATTGGTATCAGTCATAAGTAGGTGTAAACATTCAGGTTGAACTAAGTATCAGTTTGCTATAAGCGGCGCAAATTTACAAAAAAGGGGGTAAGAGCATGAGGAATGAGGCGTGATAAATGAGGAATTGATCTAAATAGCTGGATATTAACATTTTACACAAATAAAAAGGAGATATTTCAGGTTGAAACATCTCCTTCTCATCAATCAATTTTACGCTATTGGAACGAGTAAAACATAGTAAACCTCCGTCCTCAGCGTCTATTTGCGTCGAAAGTGATTTACAATTTACGCCAAGTCGTCCCCTCTTTTCCATCTTTCAGCTGTACTTTCAATGCTTGTAGCGTATCGCGAATTTTATCAGAAATTGCCCAGTTTTTATTTGCACGCGCATCCTGTCGCATATCGATAATTAAATTCATCAAACCGTCCATCAAATCATCATCGTCTTCGCCTCCAATACTAGCAATAGCTGACTCGCTTTTTAGACCGAAAATATCAAAAATGAAATCGTGGAACGTCTGTTTCAGACGAGCCAAGGTTTCCGCAGTCATGTCTTTGAAATCTAATTTACCTGCGCCCAAACTATTAATTTTTGGTACAATAGCAAATAACTTTGCGATTGCCTTAGGCGTATTAAAATCATCACTCATGTCTAAATGCGTCAAGTCAAGCATTTTATTAATCTGCTTATCTAATCCGCCTTCCGTTCCCTCACCTGGATGTTCTAATTTTTGTAACACATCGTAGGCTTCCATCAGTTTTCGATAACCTTTTTCTGCCGCCTGTAACGCCTCGTCATTCAAATCTAACGTACTCCGATAGTGCGCTTGCAACATAAAAAAGCGAATCGCCATCGGTGTGTAGCCTTTCGATACGTGCTTACTTTCGCCCGTAAACAACTGCTCTGGTGTAATGGAATTGTCCTCGCTTTTGGACATCTTCCGACCGTTCATCAGCAGCATATTGGTGTGCAACCAATAATTAGCAGGAGCGCAACCACAAGCCCCATGATTTTGTGCGACTTCGTTTTCGTGATGTGGAAATTTCAAATCGTTCCCTCCGCCATGAATATCAAAAGTTTTCCCTAAATACTTCGTACTCATCGCCGAACATTCCAAGTGCCAACCTGGAAAACCCACCGACCAAGGCGAATTCCAACGCATCAGATGCGTCGGATCAGCTTTGATCCAAATCGCAAAATCAGAAGGATGATTTTTCTCGCTTTGGTTCTTCAAATTATCGCGGGTCTCAGACATTAAATCATCTAAAATACGTCCCGATAATTTTCCATACACCTCGTTTTCTTGAGCAAATTTAGCCGTATCGAAATAAACAGAACCGTTTTTCTCATATCCGTAGCCATTATCAATAATGGACTGTACCATTTCGATTTGCTCAATAATATGCCCCGTTGCGCGTGGTTCGATGCTTGGCGGAAGCGTATTAAAAACGTCCATCATCGCATGGAAACCTTTGGTGTAGCGTTGTACGACCTCCATTGGTTCGACCTGTTCGAGTCGTGCTTTTTTAGAAATTTTATCTTCTCCGCCAGTATCTACATCACCCACCAAATGCCCTACATCCGTGATATTACGCACGTAACGCACTTTGTAACCAACGTACGTCAAATAGCGATAAATGACATCAAAACTGACAAACGTGCGACAGTTACCTAAATGTACATCGCTGTAAACCGTCGGTCCACAAACATACATTCCGATTCGACCTTCATTGATCGGTTGAAACGTTTCTTTTTCTCGCTTAAGACTATTATAAACTTGTAAGGAATTCATATTGTAACGGTGAACGGTAGATGACGGACGGTGGACGGACACCACTCGTTTTTTAGTCTTACCGTACTGATTATTGATATTAATAGTGCCTTGTAAACGATTCTATGCTAATAAAAGGTTCGTTAAAATAAAATAATACTCAACTTTTCGTTTACGATATAATGGGTAACAATGTTGAACAACTTTCAAACTACCATTACACCACTTTTACACTACTTTTTATTTTTTGCGCGAAATTAATCAAAAGATAGAGAGTAATATCTATTTGACTGTAAATTTGTCTGTTGATGGCAATTCCTACTTGCAGATCGGTTGTTCAAGTCAATTATTTCGTTTTTCTTTACTATTTGAGTAATTTCACTAATACTATTTTTCAATTTTTATGAAAACTAAATCTATGCGTTTCGCTTTTTTCCTTTTTGCGATTTCCCTTTCTACCATTCTTTCTTCGCAAACTCTTACCGATTCTAATTTACCAATCATGGTCATCGATACGGATGACCAAAGCATTCCCGATGAACCCAAAATGATGGCTCGCATGGGAATTGTCAACAATGTCGAAGGTTCACGCAACCGCATTGACGATGAATATAACGAATACGACGGCTGGATTGGCATCGAAAGACGCGGTTCTACCTCACAAATTATTTTTCCCAAAATTGGCTACGGTTTTGAAACGCGACTCGCAGATGGCTCGAATAATAATGTGTCGCTGCTCGGCATGCCCGAAGAAAATGACTGGGTACTCCACGGCCCGTACAGCGACAAAACCTTGATCCGTTCGGCTTTAGCGTATAAATTAGCAGAACAAATCATGCCTTACGCACCGCGTACACGCTTTATCGAGTTGGTGATTGATGATGAATATTTGGGCGTTTATGTGTTAATTGAAAAAATCAAACGCGATGGCGACCGGGTGGATGTGCCACGCTTAAATGCGGACGAAAATGAAGGGGATGATTTAACAGGTGGTTATATTATTAAACACGATAAAGGTTCAAATGGACAAAATAGTTGGGATTCTAAATTTTCATCGCTCTCTGACCGCGATAAAAAAAGCCAATTTCTCTATCATTATCCCAAACCAGATGATATTACTGAGGCACAAAAAGATTATATTCAAAGCTACGTTGATACCTTAGAAAATATTCTAAAATCACCCGATTTCAACGATCCTATCAATGGCTACGAAAAGTATATCGACGTAGAATCCTTCATTGATTTTATGTGGGTCAACGAAATTAGTCGCAATGTGGATGGTTATCGGTTGAGTACTTTTATGTACAAAGACAAAGAAAGCAGTGAAGATGGACGTTTGCACATGGGACCAGTTTGGGATTTTAACTTAGCTTTCGGTAATGCCAATTATTGTGATGGCGGAAGCAGAGCAGGCTGGGCATATAATTTTAATCAAACTTGTCCTGATGATTTTTGGGTGATCCATTTTTGGTGGGAACGGCTGCATCAAGATGAGCGTTTCCGAGCCAAAGCGAAAGAACGCTGGCTAGAATTACGCGCTAATCAATGGTCAGATGAACGCCTACAATTTCAAATTGATTCCATGACCAACTTATTGGAAGAAGCACAAGGGCGCAATTTTATTAAATGGAACATTTTTAATGAATGGATCTGGCCTAATAACTTCGTTGGTAATAACTACTCGTCGGAAGTAAGATATATGACTGGCTGGCTAGAAGAACGCCTGCAATGGCTGGACGAACGCATCGATGATTACACTAATCCAACCTACGATCCAATTGGATACGAAATTCCTAACGTCTACCCGAATCCAACGACTGGTTCAATTACCATAGACTATTACGCGAGTGTCACGCACCCCGTACGTATTACATTTTATAATGCACAGGGACAACTTGTAAATGAGTTTAACGATGTGCAACCTCGGAATAACGAAAATAGTGTACAGATGGAATTACCACCGATTTCGGGCTTGTATTTTTACATTATTTCTTTTGGTGAGGAGCGCGAACAAAGTGGAAAAATATTTGTCGAACGCTAGTCATAATTTTATTGATAAAAAGAAATAGCCTAATGTAAATTCGGTAGTAATCTTTTTACTAACAACGCTCTTCGTTACGATATACCGTTTTGATAAACGAATTTTATATTTGTCAATTTGCTTTTTTGTTAAAAAAAATTCTGTATCAATCAATAGAAGTTGTATTTATTCTGCTACCTCTTTTTGAAAATGCTCTAAATAATTTATCGCAAACGGTTGCGATAACAAAATCCTATTCCGTAGAAACCGTAAAAACGGTCTATTCTTTGCCTTTTCTGCATTTGAAATGCGTCATTTTATACATATATTTGGATTTCCCACAACCAACCTTTGATGTTTCTTTTTAAAAAACAAACACTGTCCTAACTAATCTTAA
>JBGCES010000733.1:0-3105 GCA_045106545.1 Saprospiraceae bacterium | reverse complement strand
GACGGAGACCGCTTTGGGAATGGATGGATTGTTAAATTTCTACGAAAAACAACCAACGAATTTAGCGACTATCGAATTGGAAAATGCCTTTCTCTCTTTTTGTAAAAAAAATAATATCGGACTTCCTGTATCGCCATATTTTGCGGCAGCCGATGCTGGTCTATTGAGGCAAGTTGGTAAAAATTGGCAACGCGGTATCACGATGACTTGTACTGGTTTTTACGCGCCCCAGTGTCGCGAACTCCGCGTCAAAAGCCGCTTTAAATCCTTTCTGGATCAAGTGACCAATTTTCAATATCAAAAACAGCGCTTGACCAATTTTGAGATGGAAACGGCGGGTATTTATGGCTTGGCTAATGCTTTAGGGCATAGCGCGTTGTCTTGTAATGCGATTTTGGCGAATCGACAAACGGGGAAGTTTAGTGAGCGGCCGAAGGAGGTGGTGGAGCGACTGATAAAAGAGGTGTTAGAAAGATTGGTATAGCAATAAAATCACCGCTGCATGAAATTTTAAAAGAAATATAATCGGAACGCGGATAGGACAAGATTGAACGGATTTTCGCAGATTCTTTATCATCGATCTGCGAAAATCAGCTTAATCCGTTGAATCTGTGTTCCAATTGAATATGTTGTATATTCTTTCTTGAAAGAACTACAACGGTGCCGCAAACGTCTGCGTCCACAGCGTTCCTTTCCGTGCCGCGCCCATTTCAGTAAATTCTGCGCCCATCAGATTTTTGCAATGCCCTTCGCTTTTTAACCAACCATCTACGACTTCATCAACGGTAGAGTAGCCACCTGCGATATTTTCCGCGACGGCGCGCCAGCGATAACCTGTATCGGTTACGCGATCGCCAAAATTACTACCATCACTGCCTTGATGGTCAAAAATATCGTTGACTTGCATATCGGTACTATGTCGTAACGCAGCTTCTTCCAACAAGCGATTCCAACTCAGCGGCTCAACGGGCGGATAATCGACCGCTCCGCAGCGGCAACCGCTACGGCGTAATTCGTTGACTTGTGCCAACATATCAGACTTAAAACCTGAAGTGACTTCTGGTTCGTCAGGAACATTGGGTTCGCAGGCGAAAAAGACGGTGAGCACGACGGCAAGCGTCAAGAGAAGTGGAGTATAATTCATGGGATGCTACTTAAAAATACAACAAAAAGCGCTGACCGCAAATGGATAGCGACTGAATTTTGGTACTTGGTGTTTAAAAAATGATATTATTTGACAAATTACGGGTCAGACATAAAACCGTTCTAGCAAGCGACCGCAGGGTAGCGCTAAGAATAGTTGCTGGCTGACTCTTTTACGTGATTTGTCAAAGAATCAAATAGATAATATTCAGGATAAAAAAAGGGAATAAATGGGTCTTTAATCTTTTTATCGTTTTGGATATTATTAATACGTTTATAAACCCTCATCTGTTGCCTTACGTTCCCATAAATAATAAAAAATTAACAAGAAATTATTTTGTTGTACCTAAACGAGCAATTCAAATAACATCCGATTATCATTTAATGTCCGATAATCAATATTGTGGTCATCCATGCGTTGCAACAGGAGTTCATAATCGTCCTTGCGTTGTAATTGAAGACCTACGAGTGCAGGACCAGATTCGCGATTATGCTTTTTGGTGTATTCAAAATGCGTGATGTCGTCGTCGGGACCGAGGACGTTGTTGAGAAAGTCGCGGAGTGCGCCCGCGCGTTGTGGAAAGCGGATAAGAAAGTAATGTTTTAAACCTTCATAGAGTAAGGAGCGTTCGCGAATTTCACCCGTGCGGGTAATGTCATTGTTACTACCACTGACGATGCAAACGATGGTTTTACCTTTGATTTGTTCTTTATAAAAATCTAGTGATGAAACGGCTAAAGCACCCGCTGGTTCTACTACGATTCCTTCTTCGTTATAGAGTTGTAATATCGTGCTACACACTTTTCCCTCGGGCACGAGAATCATATCGTCAATGATGCGTTTGCAGATACCAAAAGTAAGCCGTCCAACTTGTCGTACTGCTGCGCCATCTACAAACGTATCCATTTTGGTGAGTGGTACGATGCGTTTAGCTTTTAGGGAATTATACATTGCTGGTGCGCCTGTCGGTTCTACACCTATAATCTTAGTATCGGGCGACATTTGTTTAAAAAATGACCCGACCCCAGAGGTCAAACCACCACCGCCAATACCCAAAAATATATAGTCGATCGGTTCGCGGCAGTCTTCCAAAATTTCTACACCGACGGTTCCCTGTCCTTCAATCACACGTGCATCGTCGAAGGGATGGATGAAGGCTTTATTATTTGAATTAGCATCTTCCAATGCTTCTGCGTAGGCATCATCAAAGGTATCACCCGTGAGTACGACTTCCACGAATTGCTTACCAAACTGATTGACTTTATCTACTTTTTGCTGCGGTGTAACGGTGGGCATATAGATTTTTCCATTCACCTCCATTTTACGACATGCTAATGCCACTCCTTGTGCGTGATTACCTGCGCTAGCACAAACGATACCATTGACTAACTGCTCTTTTGGTGTTGTAATCATTTTGTTGTATGCGCCCCGAATCTTATAGGAACGTACAACTTGGAGGTCTTCCCGTTTTAAATATACTCGACAATCGTATTTTTCTGAAAGGTTATAATTAAAACTCAAAGGCGTATGCTCTGCCACGCCGCTTAACCGCACCTTAGCTTTGTAGATGTTTTCGATAGAGATTTTCGGTATTTTTAATCGAGCAGGTCGCTTAGTCATTGTTGGAACGGTTGGCAGTAGATGGCAAATAATTTGTCCCGAAGAATATC
Source organism: Saprospiraceae bacterium (assembly GCA_045106545.1). Lineage (GTDB taxonomy): Bacteria > Bacteroidota > Bacteroidia > Chitinophagales > Saprospiraceae > JBGCES01. Next base: position 291 of record JBGCES010000733.1, on the reverse strand, counting down.
GGAAATTAACGCAGCCATGCTTACATGGATAATTCTTTGCCTAAAGATGAGGCTATTTTAACAATCCTGCTTTAGGTTACCACAAATATAACCGAACCGAATATTAAAAAGATTACGATGGGTGAAGTCCGTTTTTCCGCTTAAAGCTTAGTTGAAAAACGGGAAAGTTATTCTATAACGGCTATCTAGACGATTATTTTCATGCCTGGTTTAGTAACCGTTAAAAAATAACTTCCCGATTTTTCAAATGATTAATTTCTTGAATGAATGGTTTTTATTCAGAAATTTATC
>JBGCES010000732.1:0-3050 GCA_045106545.1 Saprospiraceae bacterium | reverse complement strand
TCACCGCCCGTTCCGCGCACAATGTAGCGCAGTGCCGATAAGGATGCGATGCCCATAATTACAATTTTTGATAGGTCAACTTCTTTTAATCCCGTGGTATGCTCAATCTGGGTGATCATTGCGGTGGAAAGAAACCCTTCTTTAGGGTAACGTTCGACAAATTCGTAGATGTAAAGTGGATTGCCGCCTGTCTTGTCCCAAATGTGATTTTTGTAGAGTTCTAGATCTTCGATTTGATCCACAAATTTGTAACTCAGTTTCATCACTAGATCTATCGCTTCTCGACGTGGCAGATTTTTGAGTTCGATAATCTCAAAGTTAGACACGGTTTTGCTATCGGTAAACTTCAGTTGCCGCGCTGCCATCACGATATGGAAATGGTTTTTGAGTTTCTCGATGACTTTTTTGCCCGTTTTATTGATGCCCGTTCCATCGTCGATGATGATGGTGTATTGATTCTTGCGTGTCGCGCGAATGGCTAAATCAGTTAAGTTATCTATGGAATCGCGGCTAATGATTTTACCAAAGGCGGCTTCTTTTTCTTCCTGTACAGCAGACATATTCAACATCGCTCGTTCTTTCATATCCATCACCATTTCCACCATCGACTCCTCTACCTTATACAATTCCAGTAGTAAGTTTTGTAACCGTTTTTTAGTGGAGTTAAAATCATCCATGCGAATGAAGCGTCCTTGGTCGTCGGGCATATTTTGGAGCAGGTGCGTTTTTCCTACGCCATGTTCTCCGAGGAGTAGGACGTTAACTTTTTTACCCACTAGGTCAGCCATTTTAACGAGTTCGGCTTTACGTCCCACGTGGAACTTGGTGATGCCGTTATCGACGGGAGTCCAAAAGATACGTTTGGGTGGAAAAAGTTTGCGTTTGAGTCGTTGGATCAACTGTTCTTTATGGATCAATTCCATCGCCGAGTCCATTTCATTTTGTGGGATGTGAACGTAAATTTCGGTGGTTTGCTGGGAGACGTGTCCGAGCATCCGTTGTACTTTCTTGATATCCTTCGTTTTGCGGTAGGCTTTGGAGGCAAAACTATGGCGACATTGCTTAGGCACAAAAGGATAACCATTGCGGCGAAACCATTTAGAGATTTGTTTGGATTCAGAATAACCCGTTTCGGTATTGGCAGGAAAAAGATAGGAATGTGGCGTTTTAACCGCTAAGGTTTTCCAATATTGGGACAGTGCATCTAGTAGCCGTTCTGACATTAGAATTTCCCTCGTATGGTCTTCTCCCCTCTTCTTTAAAGAATGTACGGTAAGTTTTCGCTGCGCAAAATCTAAATCACCTACGGTTACTCTCGCCGCTTCTCCCGTTCGGAGTCCACAGTCTAGCATCAACAGCCCGATGCAACGATATTTCAAATTAGGAATCTTCCCTACCATCTGCTGATACTTCGCGGGCATCAGCTGTGGTAGCTTACGTTTTTTGGTATGAATCATAGCAGTCAAAGATTAAGGTCAACTAGTATAGTTACCTATCAAGCAAAAATAGTTTCAATGACTGTATTTAAGATTCAACTTCTATATGTATTTCGGTCGTCCCAATATACGGGTTTTCATCGTGCATTGTCAACTGTGACCGCTATCTAAATCGCAGACTATAAAAAATTAGTTTCCGCCTTGGGGGGGTGCGGGGGGGTATCAATTAGAATTTTCACCCCATCGAAATTTTGGAAATGGGGTCGTTTTATTGGTGGATCTGTATTCAAGGTTTTGGGGTTGTCTGCTGCGATTTTGGCTTTTAGGCAGGTTACAAGATGTTATTTTGATTCTGTGGATGAATTTACTGTTAGGTTGGCTAATGTCGCGTTGATAATACCCTACCCTATTTCAATTTTTTGGTAAGCTTTCCCATCTGCGCCAGTGAAGGAGAGGTGAGCAAAGAATTCATTTGTTTGATCGCAGCTTGATTTAAGATTTCTAAACGTTCATCTTGGATCATCTTTACGCGAATCAGTTCTGCGTTGACGGCTTCCAAGTTAGCGAGTACGATCAGTTGTAGGTGAGTAGCATGATCGCGAATATTCCCTTTGGCTTCTGGGTAATGCAGCCGCCATTCCTTTGCTGTCATACCAAATACCGCCATATTGAGTACATCTGCTTCACTCGCGTAGATTCCACCTGTTTGTTTGCCCGTCAAGCGCGGAGGGATCAGGTTTTCTTTTATAGCATCGGTATGAACGGTATAATTCACTTTTGAAAGAAAGCGTTTAACATTCCATTCGAGTGCATCTTCACGCTCTGTCGCTTCTTCAACCTTTAGTCGTTGAAATTCTTGGATCAGATGAACGTATAGTTCAGGACTCAAATAAGTGGCAAATTGAATCGCTATATCAGTATGGGCATACGTTCCGCCATAACGTCCTGCTTTAGAGGTGATTCCAATTGCCTGAGTGCGTTCGATCCATTTCTTTACAGAGAGGATAATCTTGGTATCTACAAACTCTGATTTAATTTGGTGGAATTCCACCAAATTAAAATTATCGTTGTGGACTTTTTCCCAAACGCCTAAAAATTGGATAGTCCCCGCCGTTCGTAACCAGTTTTTAATGTATTCACCAGCTTCCCCTTCTAAGTTCTTCGCCATATCCGTCAGACAGATATATTCTGCCTTTCCTTGGTGATGTACGCGGATATCAATTCCTTGAACATTAATGTTTTTATTTTTCATAGTAGCGTTTTTTCTAAACAATCAATCTTAATTAGATTATATCAAATAATTTGTATTTTTGTATTACTTTATTATTCTAATAATATATTTAAAAAATACTATAATTCTATGCTGCCGTTTTTCTTTTCCCATGCACGAACGTAATTGGCTAATGCATTATTAAAAGCGTCGTTAATCTTGATCCCTTGACGGATGGCGATAATTTTCATCTTATCTCTTAGATCCTGTTCTACGATGGATGTAAAGCGAATCCGATTGTGTTCAGCTCTTGGTCGTCCCACCCTACGTTTAGGTGGACTTTGTTTTGCTTCAGTTTTGGCGCTAGCTTTTTGCTTTGCTGGTGGTTTTATATGTTCGGCTAC
>JBGCES010000731.1:0-14354 GCA_045106545.1 Saprospiraceae bacterium | reverse complement strand
CCGCTCGATCTGCGTCCGCCAAGCGTCCCGCCGCATTGATTAATGGACCAAAACCAAAGACGAGATCGGAGACGGTCAGCGGCGTTTCTTTTTTACTAATTTTTAATAAGGCTTGTAGTCCAGGGCGTTCATTTTTATCCAGTTGTTGCATTCCAAACTTAGCCAGAATGCGGTTTTCGCCCGTCATCGGCACAATATCACAGGCGATGCTAATGGCAACTAAATCGAGTAAGCTATGCAGATTTTCAAGCGGTAAATTATGCTGTTCGGTAAACGCCTGCGCCAATTTAAACCCAATACCACAGCCACTTAATTCTTTGTACGGATAGTCACAGCCTTTTCGTTTCGGGTCAAGTACCGCAACCGCATCGGGCAAGGTTGCAGCGGGTAAATGATGGTCACAAATAATGTAATCAATGCCATAAGACTGCGCCCGTTCGACCGCTTCCACCGCCTGAATACCACAGTCCAAAGCGATGATTAAATCGAAATCATTATCGTTAGCAAATTCCACTGATTGCATACTCACACCATAGCCCTCCTTATAACGATCGGGAATATAAAAGTGCAAATTATCCCATTTGGCGTAGGGTTTCAGAAAATTATAAAGCAAAGCAACCGAAGTCGTGCCGTCCACATCATAATCACCGTACAGCAGAATTTTTTGCTTATTTTTTAGGGCATAAGTCAAGCGACTCACTGCGGCTGCCATATCTTGCATTAAAAACGGGTCATGTAAATTTGCGAGCGATGGACGGAAAAATTGTTTGGCTTCTTCGTAAGTCTTGATACCGCGCTGGACGAGGATTTGACAAAAAATGGGATGAATTTTTAGCACCGCTTGGAGGTCGCGAGCTTCGTCGATAGAAAAAGGGAGGAGTGTCCAGGTGTTTGTTTTCGTTTTCGTCATAGTATTAAAATATAGTTTGGAAATGGTTTGATGGTTATTCAACTTACTATAGACCTATCATATTCTGCGTTCTCTGCTTAATTTTTTCTTTAGAAAAAATCCTTTGCGAAGTTGAGCTGTGTGCGTGTTAAAAGAGAAACCTCTGTGCCTTCGCGCCCTTCGCGTTTAATCAAATTTCTTTCTTATCGGGCTAATTTACGATTAAAAATCCGATTTGACAACAAGGTAAGGACGACAAAGCATAGCGCGCCCATCGCGAACCAAAAGTAAGAAAACGAATTGTTGTTGACAATCGCCTCCGCCTCCCCAATCTGCACAAACGCCGCCCAATAAAACGGATGTTTTTGTTGATAAGAAATGTCAGCGCGTTGCAAATAGTCAAGTTGCGCGGATTGCAAGGCTTGCGGTTTACTTTGCCCCATTTGCAAATTTTTATAAAAATCTACCATTAAATCTGCCGTCGTCGCATCATCAATTTGCCACAAACTCGTTACCAAACTCGGACAATTGGCGTAAGCAAACGCCCGCGCCAGACTAATCAAACCTTCGCCGCGTTGTAGCTTGCCGGTGCCCGTTTCACAGGCACTAAGTACGACTAAATCGGCTTGCAGCGGCAAGTTATAAATCTCGGCAACGGTCAAATAATCGTCGTAAAAATAGATACGACTATCATTTGGCGCGGCATCGTTTAACTGCGCGTGGGTAGCGAGATGAAGGATGTTATAATTGGCTAATTGCTCCCGAAAATTGGTAACGCTCGCCGTTTCATTAATAAAAATATCACCTTGCATGAGTTCCTGAATGCCCTGCACTTCGGCGAGACTATATTGCAGTTTGCCTAGTTGATTTCGCAGCGAACGCAGGTTGACGGTTGTATCGCTAAAGACGGGCGCGAAGCCAGCGAATTTAGTTGATTGGTTGATTGGTTGACTTGTTGATTCGAGGAGTAAAGTAGCGGAGAAGCCATAGCTGATCGGGTGCTCTTTGATTAGATACGAGAGCGTATCGTAGCGTGCTTCGTTGGTCGGTTGGGCGGCGAGATCATTTTTTAATAAAACTTGGAAAGGTAGATTGCCCAACTCAGCGGCGGGTAAAATTAATAGATTGGTATTGGCAGTTAATATGTTTTCGGTTGGAGTACCAATTAAATCTGCGTAGAGTTCACTGGCTAGTCGATTGTACCAAAAGAAATCCTCGCGCTTACTTTGCGGTCGGCTGATTAATTCACGTAAGCGACTGACTTTATCTAAAATTTCAGTAGGTTTAGAAGTTGCCGACCACTGTACCGAATCGCGTGTGATTGCCATGCTGTACAACCATTCTTCCCCCACAAAATAAGTAATCAACAGATCATCTGCACTTAATAATTCCTTTTGCACTTCCGCCAAACTTGCTACGCGCGTATCATATTTCAATTGAAAATATCGCGGATTACTCTGTTCTAAATCGGTCAAAAACTGTTGATACCGCTGCCGTTTTTCAAATAAAATCGAACGTAAACTATCCACTGCTGCGGTTTGCTGTTCGCGTTGCGCGGCGAGTAATTGCCGTTCTTGATAGGCAATTTCTACTTTGAAGTCGCGTTCTTGTTGTAGGGTGGAGTCGGGTAGATTGGCGAATTGATTGGCTTGGATGCGTTTGATGTTTTCTAATAATAAAGCGGCTTTGCTGCGTTCAAAATATTCAAAAGCGAGATCGGGACGTTCGAGGTCGAAAGCGATTTCGATGGCAGTTTCATAGACTTTTTGGGCGTTGTCTACTAGCACTAATTTTGAACCTTCGGAGAGGTAATTGATGCGGAGAGAGTCGAGTAATGCCATGTTGAGTTGGGCGGTGGCTAGGGCGGATTCTAGTTTACCCGTTGAGCGGAGTGCTTTGGCTTTTTTATTCAGTATTTTATAGAGTTCTACTCTTGAATTTACGGTTTGATTCAATAAAGGATTAGCTTCAATATTGGTAGTGTCTTGAAATTCACTTACCAAAGTCGTCAAGCCACGTTGGAAAAATAGTAGTGCTTGTTGCTCGTTATGTTGTCTTAGTGCGACTGTTCCCAAGCTGCTATACAGTTCTGCAATCCGTGGGTGATTAGGAGAACGGATGCCCTTTAAAATTTGTAGACTCTTATTGAATTCATCTTCTGCGGCAGGGTATTTTTTACTTTTTAGAAAGGTTCTACCTAAAAATTGATGCGTTACGGCTATGCGGAACAAGTTGGGGGAATCGGTCGATTTTAATTCGCGTAAGCATTGATTTAGAATATCTTCGGCGGTTGAGTAATTATATTGCTCAATGTGATTAAGAGCAATGTTCTGGAGTAGTTGATAATATAAATCATTCTGATAATCGTTTGGAGGTAATTGTTTTAATATATCTAACGCGGCTTGGTACAAAGAATCAGCATTTGCAAATGATTTATCGATGAATTCTAAGTGGGCTAGATTGTTAAGTGTCTCTACTGTGTTAGTTGAATAGTATTCTTCTGTTTGATTATACTTAATTTGTAAGCTGCGTTTTAGATACTCTCTAGCTTTACCATAATCCCCCATCTCGTCATAGTATAAACCCAAATTGTTATAATGAATGGCGATTGCTTTATAATTTTCAGGATTATTTTGAATATCTACGTTTAGTAATCTTTCTGTGATAGTAGCTGATTTTTGGTAGTCTCCAATTTGATATGCATTAACTGCTTTTATGTTATAATAAAGTCTCCATGATTCGTGGTCTTTCGATATCGCTTCGAGTAAATTGTTGGCTTCAATTTTCTGTAAAAAGTAACGAGTACTATCTAACTGATTTTGATAATAAGCAGTAGTGGCAATTCCGATATAAGCGTCAAGTAATTCTTCTGGTAATTGTTGCTCTTGAAAATATCTTATAGAACGATGATATAGTGACTTTAATTCAGGCAAATTCCAATTATCCCAAGCAATATTGATTGTTTTTTCCTGCTGATTAATCCAAGTAGTATCAGCTGTTTGTGCATGCATTAGTTGTTGACTAAACGTAAAAGTGATACAGCAGAGAATAAACTGACTTAGGCGGCAACGCATTAGTTAAATGTGGATTAGATGAATGAAATCTAAGCCAATTTAGTAAATAAAAAGCAACCGCAGCAAAACAAGGGGTTTACTGCGGTCACAAGAAATTAGGATATGTATCTAGGATTAGGATTTTACTATTTTTAAATAAGTCTTTCGACCATCAATTTCTAAGCTACAAATATAAATTCCTGCGGTTAAGTCATCAGCAACGAGATCTATTTGCTGTATGCCTGCCGTCTGTTCTGTATCTACCAAGGTTCGTAGCAGCTGACCTTGCAAATCGTAAAGCAAAATTTCAACCATAGCAGATTTTCTCAATTGATATTCCAAAATGGTTGCTTGATTAAATGGATTGGGAAAAGCCTTTAATGAAATTTCCCTACGAACATTATCTTCTTCTTCGCTTTCAGTAGTTACATCACTATCTTCATCAATACTTAGCGCGCCCGCACTCATTCCCGTCAGTTGCGGAATTTCGGCAAAACTACGTCCCGATTCTGCCATAAACACGGCATTTAGTGGTTCGTAAACGCCCGACTTCATTTCGATACCACCACCTGCGAGTAAGAAGACATCCTTACCTTCTACCAACCGATTGACATAACTGCTGGAAATAACTTCAATGGTAGTGGTAGCACCAATAAATAGTGCAAATGGTTTAAAATCATCGATAACTATAGGTGGTTTCTTCGGACAACCGATAGTAATTAAGCTTGATGTAATTTCTTGATCATTGTTGTTGATAAAAATACATACATCAATTTCCTGTGGACTATTAAGTGGAAAATCTTTGAGGGTGGAACTATTGTAAGCTGCACTAGTACGAATAGCATTCCACTTTAAGACAAACTCATAGGCGATAGTACCACTTGGATTCAATGGATAGCTAGTCCCCGCCACATAAGGTACATCGCCCGTTCCAGTGCGTAAGAATAATTCGTTATTAGAAAAATCAATGGTATATTCTACAATGGGAGAATCATGGGCTTTAAGCTCTATTTTGTCAATGGCTATGCTAGTCGGATCGAGATCAACCAACTCCACAAAAAATGATATTTCATCACAATTTTTAAATTCGTAACAAGGGACTTTACCCATTGGAAGAATTCCTGATCCACTTCCTGTCTTTGAAACTGATATTTGCGGCGGACCTCCACGGGCTGGAACAATCACCGAATTAGAACTTTCCGCTGCTCCCAAATCATCTTCATCTTCAGCTACCATAATCCGAATGGATGCAAGATAGTCGCGCGGCGTATCCTGTGGTACAAAAAAACTACCCCGAATCGTAGTTGAATTACTCGTTCCACGATTGGTAATTTCTATACTTTCAGCCTCAAGGTTAAAAACGCCATCGTTATTCCAATCTACTAAGACCTGATAAGCAAAAGAATTACCCTGCGTAGTTACATCGAACTCAAAATGTACGCCCGCATCAGCGGTCAATTCGATTCCATTGGGAACATAACACGCGCCCGAATTAGCAGGAACGTTAAAAGTTGCCACATCAGTAATGGATTCACCACCCAACGCAAAGCCCTGAAGTTGCACGCGCTGAATAGCAACGGGACTAGTCGTTTCGCCGCCGTCACACTGCGTAGTGATGTTTTGGGCGTAAAGACTACTGCCTAATAAGCACAGCAGCAATACGCGATAATATTTATAAAACATGATTTTTGGATTTAAAACATTAAAAAATGATTCATTACGAGATTTCATTTTATTAATGTTTCATCCCTTCCCGCAACGCCGCATTCTCGGCCTGCAACGCTTTCACCTGCTTATTTAACTCAATAACGTGTAGAAATAATTCCTCAATTTTCTCTTGTTGATTAATGGTGATTTCGGCGATGTCCATGCCTTGCTCTTCTACTTCTGTCGCAGAAGGTGTATTTGGTAAGTGTCCATTGTCTTCAATGTGTTGCTCTACTTCTTCTAATGAAAGCAAATTGTAATCATCCGTGAAAACATAATCTGCCCAGCAGCTTTGCTGTGCCAAGACAATTTTTTCAGTCAAAATGCCGCCTTCGACGAATAGCTGATAAGCCGTCACGTCAATCCCTGGTGCAGGGAAGCAAGTGCCCGCTATGTTGGTCGGAATCGCTTGTCTGCCGATGATGACTTGGTCACTAAAGTAGGAATTACCCCAGAAATAACCTGCCCACTTACCAGCGATGGGGTTTGCGCCCTCAACCGCGTATAAATCGCCGTCCACCCCGACAATACCCGCTCCATTATTATCTCCTGCTAAACGACCGACGACACCGTAATTATATCCAGTTGTGGCATTACCCGCCACGCCTAAAACACCCGTCGCTCGACCTGAGCCAACTGGGTTAGGGGTACTAGAATTACCCACTACCCCACGAGTAAAACCAAAGCCAGCTTCTACCGTCCCATAAACGCCCGTTCCGTTATCACTTCCCGCACCACTCAAACGAGGTAGCTCACCGAATACGGCTACTGCACCATTGATATTTGCAGAGCGAGTAAAATAAGCCGCATAATTATTATTGCCTTGACCTCCGACACTTAGCGGCGATAAAGCTGCAGTTACGGAATTAAAAACCGAACCGATGCCCACATTGCGACTGCTCCGAAAAATGTCTTGCCCATTGCTATTGATTGTCCACAAATTGGAAGTGGCTGGATTGCCAAAAGTCACCCAGCTGCTCGTCGTCGGATCCCAAACTTGATAGTTCGTTCCATTAAATTGAACCTGTCCCGCCGCACCTGGACAAGCGAGACCACCGCCAATTTGGATTGGATCGCCCGTAACAACTGTTGGCGTACAACCCATTGATTTTTCTTGGGCAAAGGAGGATTGGAAAGCAAAAAAGATAGATAAACAAATAAGAAATAGCTTTTTCATGATAGATAGATGTTTTGGATTGTAGAAAAGGGTTTTAAAAAATAATTTTAAAGATAGATAGGGTTTTATGTGTTTAAAGTTAAAAAAAAATTGATAGTCCGTTTTAAGAATTTATTTATACCCCAATCTCCGCTCGCGTGTATCAATTTGCTGTGGAGCTTTGATGATTTCGATAATAATCTCTCCATTTGAGGAATAACATTTAAATGTTTCACTGGAATCGTAAGGAATTTTGCCTGGAGGATTTGTACAATTGAATAATTGCCCTCTTTTCCACGCGCGTTCTAAATTGGCGCAACCAGTGTCAGATACATATTGACCACCTCTTCTTTCACAGGCATTTTTGTAAGTAGAGCCATTAATATTCAGCACGTTTTTACTTGCGGTAGCGGGCGGTAACTGCACTTCTTGTGCAGTAGTTGAAACTTGTTGGTGATTGCTAGTCGCGGATGGATTAATTTGAGTATAACAGACGGTATTCAGACAACAACTAAAAAAAGCAAGCAAAATGATATTTTTCATAAAAAGCAAGTTTAATGGATTTGTATAAATATGTTATTCAATAATCAGACTTCGGAATCGAAAAAATATCAGTATGGAGTAGAATTGTTTTTTATAATGAATTTAATTTTATGAATTTAAAATACTGATAATCAGATATTTAGAATGATTCTTCGTTTTATTTAAAATTCCATATCATAATTTTTTACAAAAAATAATTGATGTTTTGATTGTTGTTAAGTCTTTCCAACAAAGGATTTGGTAAAGTCAACCGACTAATAAAAGTTTAATAACTTTGTAAGACTAACCTGCAAAGCTTTAAACCCAACAAATTTTGACTAACGCCGAATTTCAAACCATTGTCACTGCCGCGCGTAATGGACAACCTCAAGCATTTAACCGCTTTTTTCGTCAACTGTACGAAGACTGCAAAGGGCGACTTTTGCGCTATGTGCCGCACGAGTCGGATGCGGAAGAAGCATTTGCGGAAGCAGTCTATAAATTTTGGAAAATCTTTGTGGTAGAAGAAAAACCATTGCCGCAAAGCAATCTTAAAGGCTACGTTTTTACGATGGCAAAATTTGCTTGCCTGGATGCACACAAAAAACGGCAAAAACATCCCACAATTTCTGATGAGGTCTTACAAATGGGTAATAATCAACCTTCAAATGAAACCGATGAGGAAGCGAAATCCCAACGCGAGAATTATCAACTCGCACTCCGTCGCGGCATCGCAAAATTAGGCGAACGCTGTCGCCGAATTTTTGAATTTATGCTCGCCAACGACTCGCTCAAACCGCGCGAAGTTTGGCAGCAATTAGGTTATAATAACGCCCGCACTTTTAGTTCTGTCAAGTTTGATTGTCAGAAAAAACTGAAGGTGAAAGTGGCAGTAGAATTAGAGCAGTTATTGTGAAAATTAGTTGATGGTGAAATTGTCAAATTGTGTGATTGTTTAGTTGCACAATCAGACTATCAAACCGTCAAACCATCGTTTTATTATGGAAAAAGATTTAGAAAAAGAATACGAACGCATTGGACGATTTTTTGCTTTTGAAATGAATGAAGCAGAACGTACTGCTTTTGAACAAGAAGTGGAAAATGATGTAGTATTAGCAGAGCGTACACAGCGATTTGAAACTGTGGAAAACATTGTGGACAACCAATTCGGAAGTGCAGAAGTTACTGAACAACAGCGAGTTAAAGCAGCTTGGAAAAATGTGGAGAATGTGGAAAAAGTAGCTAAGGTACGTTCGTTGCGACCCAAATGGCAGCAATGGAGTTTAGCCGCCGCGGCAGTCGTTCTACTTGGTGTTGGACTATGGTGGTACACGGATTCGTTGGAAAATCCGCAGCAAATGGCATTGGATTATTGGGAACAAACTTCCATTCAGAACGCGGTGACTTTACGTTCAGATACCGATATTTTACCAAGTCAAATCCAATTACAAAAAACGATTGAGGCCTATCAGGCGCAGCAACACCAGACAGCCTTAACACTAGCTGCTCAGGCAGATCCCAACACACCACAATACCCACAAATCCTCCTCGTGCGCGGACAATCCTTTTTTGCTTTAAATCAAATGCCAAATGCGATTAGTGAATATCAAAAAATCATCGATTTAGAAAACGGCGGCGCGAAAGACTTAGCATATTGGTTACAAGCCTTAGCATATGTACGCACAAATGAAATAGAAAAAGCACAACAAAATTTGCGTTTAATTATTGAGGAAAAATACGCTTTTGCACCGCAGGCAGCTAAACTATTAGAAAAGCTAAATGTGGACTAGTTCAATACTGCCATACATCGTAGCGCAGCGAAGTTTATGGCAGTATTTATTGACGATAATCAAGTGCTTTCGTACGATGTCTTCGAGACATCGTACGTATTAACGTTAAAATACGAAACAATGTCTGAAAGACATTACTCGAAAAATGCAAAATTTGTCAAAAAACCAAAAGTTTAATTAGAAATATCCCACGTTTACTAAACTTTCAAAGTTTAGTAAACGTATTATTTGAATCATTTTAACTAAACTTCGCGTCTCCTGAGCTTCGCGTTTTATTTATGATTCAAAACAAAAAAGTCGTCGCCATCATTCCTGCCCGTGGCGGCTCGAAATCCATTCCATACAAAAATATTAAGTTACTCAATGGAATTCCACTCATCGCTTACAGCATCGCCGCTGGTTTGCAAGCTAAATATGTGGATCGCGTTATCGTTTCTACGGATGATGATGAAATTGCCAAGATAGCAAAACAGTGGGGCGCGGAAGTGCCGTTTCAGCGCCCAGCGAATTTAGCTGAAGACAAAACGGTTGATTTTCCTGTTTTTGAGCACGCCGTCAAGTGGCTGGAGGAGCACGAAAACTATCACGCAGATATCATTGTACAATTGCGTCCGACCTCACCTTGTCGTCCGCCGCAATGCGTAGATGAATCCATTGAAGTTTTAGTAAATGGCACTGCCGATTCCGTACGCGGAGTCGTGCCGTCAGGACAAAATCCATACAAAATGTGGCGCATCGAAAATGATGTCATGCAACCGCTTATGGATAGCGAATTTGCCGAACCGTATAATATGCCGCGTCAGAAGTTACCGCCAACCTATTGGCAAACGGGACACGTAGAAGTGATTCATTATCAAACGATTATGCAACAACGGAGTTTGACTGGAAAAGTGATCGCACCCTACGTTTTAGAACCAGAATATGCGATTGATTTGGATAATTTATTTCAGTGGAAATATGCGGAATTTGCGATGCGGGAGGCGGGTTTAAATTTTGTTTCTCCTGGAGGACAGACACTCCTGTCTGTCAAATAATCTCATTAACTTAAACAGACCCGAATGTCTGTGCTCCAATATGAACAAACTTGACCAATACTGGGGACGCATCGTTTTTTTTATTAGCATTGGCGTGATCGGCAATATCTATTTTTCGTGGCAAGCGACGGATACCGATACTTTACGCGAACTGCAAAATTTCTCACCCATCTACCTCGTCCTCGCTTTAGGATTGCTGTTATTAATGTGGATATTCAATGCGACACGCCTTTATATCTGGGGGAGATTTTTAAAAATAAATGCGCCATTTTGGAGCTTATTTCGCATTAGCGTCGCGACTGATTTGGGTTCATCGATAACGCCAACGGTCGTCGGAGGTGCGCCGATAAAAGTAGGGATGCTGACGCAGACGGGATTTCGTTTGGGCGTAGCGACTACGATGATTGCGCTCAATGGCGTAGAGGACGTTTGCTTTTTTTTATTAATTATTCCCATTTCATTAACACTGACGGATAGTTGGAATAGCCCAATTTTGCAAGATTTATATAATGGATTACAGCAGCATTTACCAACCGTTGCGATTTATTTACTTGTTGGGGTCATCGCCGTCATATTCATCCGTTTTTTATTCCAACGCTTTTCATTTCCTTTTTTTAAAAATAGAAAATTCAATTTCTTACAAAATATTCGCAGCAAGGTCAGCCAAGTAACGGAAGACTTCAAAGCTGTTTTTAAATTAATCGGTCAGCGTGGTCGCCTCACTTTCGCATTAAGCGTGTTAGCCACTTGTGGGCAATGGTTAAGTCGTTTTGCTATTTTAGTGGTATTGGTATTAGCTTTAGATATTCACGAAAACCTATTGGAACTCTTTACTTTACAATGGATGGTTTATTTGTCTATGTCGCTCGTGCCAACGCCTGGCGCAACGGGTGGCGCAGAAGTCATTTTCTATTATGTCTTTAAAGATTTGTTGCCCGCAAGTTTAATCGGTATCATCGTCGCGAGTTGGCGTTTTCTGACTTACTATTTTATGATGCTATTGGCGTTGCTGTTGCTGCAAATGTTGGGTAAAAGTAGCGCGAAGGTAGTTTAAAAATTGTTCGAGCGTAGCTTGATGATAGCGGAAAACTACCTTCAAACAATTTTCAAACTACCTTCAAACCATATTTTCATCTACATTTCGTAACCTTTGATCCGATTTTTTCGTCCCTTCGAGAAAGGTTACTTTTATTTGTAATCAGAAATCATCCTCGCACGGATTTTTCTCAAAAAGTTGGAACAGGGAAGAGAGAAGCGAGAAAAGGGACATCAAATCTCTATTCTCTTATCTCTCCTCTCTCTTCTAAAATTAAAACTATTTCTACCCATGCGGTACTTATCTTTCTTCTCAGTTATTGCTTTTTCCTTTTTATTTGTAACGGCTACCAATGCACAAGAAACTTGGGATTTGGCGAAGTGTATTCAGTTTGCACAGCAGAATAGCTTGCAGGTGAAACAAGCCAATTTATCGGTTCGCAATGCCAATTTGTTGCAAAAACAAGCGGAATATAATCGTTATCCGACTTTGAATGCTAGCGGTGGTGGAAACCTCAGTTTTGGTCGGACAATTGATCCCGTTTCTAACGAATTCGTAAGTGAATCTTTTGGTTCTAATAGTTTTTCGGTTAATGCTGGCGCAACTGTTTACAACGGCGGTCGCATTAATAATACGATTAAACAAAGTGGTTTAGATACCGAAGCAGCCAAAAAAGATGCAGAAGTGACGACCAATGATTTGGCGTTAAATATTGCCAGCGCGTATTTAAGTATTCTTCTAGCAGAAGAGCAACTAGAAACAGCTCAGCAGCGATTCACTGTTTCGCAAGAACAATTGGAACGAACGGATCGACTGATTCAAGCGGGAGCATTACCCGCCAATGATCGCTTAGATTTTGTAGCGCAAATCGCACGCGACGAACAAGCTATCGTTAACGCACAAAATTCGGTCGATATTAACTATTTGAATATCAAGCAGTTAATGGAGATGTCGCCTGATTTTGATTTACGGATTCAAAAACCTGAAGTTGTTATTCCAGCAGATGCTGCGCCAGGACTTTACGATTTGCGGACAGTTTATAATCAAGCATTAGGTACGCAGCCGCAAGTTGAGGCAGGTGAGATTCGGACGAAAAGTGCGCAATTGGGAATCGATATTGCTAAAGCAGGAAAATTACCTTCGGTTACGGTTTTCGGTAATGTTAATACCTTTTGGTCGAGTCGTTCGCCCCGGATAGAAAGCGAAATGGATGTGCTTGTACCCATTGATTTTATCCTACCTAGCGGAGAACCATTTACGGTTTTTAGTGAGGAATCTATCCCCACTTTTGGTAAGACACCTTACTTTGAACAACTTGGTAGCAACTTTGGTCAAGGCTTAGGAGTAAGTGTCAGCGTTCCCATTTTTAATCAATACCGTAATGATATCAATATGCAACGTGCGGAATTGGGCGTAACGCAGCAAGAACTCCAAAACGACCAAGTTAAACAGACTTTAAAACAAAATATTCAACGGGCGATTGCGGATGCACGGGCAGCGGAAAAATCATTAGCTGCGGCAGAAAGTACGATTGATGCAACGCGTCAAGCGTATGAAAATGCACAAAAGCGTTTCGATTTGGGTGCTATTAATGCGTTTGAATTGACGACAGCAAAGAATAATTTTGATAATGCAGAGATTGATTTGATCAGTGCAAAATATCAATATTTATTTAACATCAAAGTAGTTGAGTTCTATCAAGGACAACCTTTGACGTTGGACTAATTCATTAGAATTGAAGTTTACTAAACGTAACCTAATCAACTCCATCAACCCATTTAACTTAATCAACTAAATAATGGCAAAACGGAACAACAATCGCTTACTTCTAATCGGCTTGGCTGTAGTAGTAGCTGGTTTGTTAGCGGCAGTGTACTACAAAAGTACGACCCGCGAAACAGGCACGAAAGTGCAAACAGAAACCGTATCGAAGCGGACGATCAAAGAGGAAGTAGCAGCGAGTGGGAAAGTATTTCCGCAGACGGAAGTAAAGATTAGTTCTGATGTGTCAGGTGAGATTGTTGAGTTGAAAGTAGAAGAAGGCGATTCCATCGTACAGGGACAATTATTAGCTAAAATTGACCCAGATGCGTTTCAGTCGCAGGTCGAACGCGGCGTAGCGGGCGTTAATTCCGCGAAAGCACAATTAGCTAATTCCCGCGCACAAATCGAAAATTTAAAAGCGCAAAAAGCACAGATTGAAGTACAACTAGATAATGCGCGCGAAATTTTTGACCGTAACAAAAAACTTTTTGAAGAAGGTGTCATTTCCGATGCAGACTTCGAAACGGCTGAAGCTAATTTCAAAGGTTTACAGGCAAATATAAAATCATCTGAAGCAAGTATTCGTGCTGCCGAGCAAAGCGCCAAAGCATCCGAATTTCAAGTAAAAAGTAGCGAAGCGAGTTTAAAAGAATTACGTACCAGTTTACGCAGAACAACGATTTATGCGCCCGTTTCGGGTATTCTTTCTTTGTTGAATGTAGAACAAGGCGAGCGGGTAGTAGGTACGATTCAGATGGCAGGTACAGAAATGATGCGAATTGCGAATTTGAACGCCATGGAAGTACAAGTAGAAGTGAGTGAAAACGATATTCCTCGGGTTTCTATCGGCGATGAAGTCGATATTGAAATTGATGCATATCAAGATCGCATCTTCAAAGGAAAAGTATTTCAAATTGCTAATACTGCGAATAATGCGACAACAGGCGGAGTGAGTTTAACCACCGATCAGGTAACTAATTTTGTGGTAACCATCAATATGGAGCCAAGTTCTTACGCTGATTTGATTACGCCACAGAAACCTTATCCATTCCGTCCAGGTATGTCTGCCTCAGTAGAAATTAATACACAAACCCTCAATGATATTATTGCTGTTCCCATCCAAGCTGTGACTACCCGTGAGCCAGATGAAGAAGAAAAAGGAGATGACGATGATATTTTAGAAGTGGTATTTGTAATTTCCGCAGATGCAGACACGGTACAAATGTTGGAAGTGAAAACCGGTATTCAAGATAATAATTATATTCGGGTAGTAAGTGGATTATCAGTCGGACAAGAAGTCGTTACTGGACCTTATTCTGCCGTTTCGCGTAAGCTAAAAGAAGGCGAAGAGATTCGTGTGGTAGATGAAGAAGAATTGTTTGCGGAAAGCGAGAATTAGGGGG